>JBDZVW010000266.1:0-4301 GCA_040255885.1 Betaproteobacteria bacterium | reverse complement strand
CGGATCAGCGTGAGATGCGCGTAGTGCAGCGTTTCGCGTAGCGATCGCGCACGGACTGCGATCCGGGCAACTATCGGGATCCGGACCGGATGCGCCGCCGGCCGTTTTTACGCGCCGATGAGAAGTGATCCGCCTGCGAAATCCGCGACCCGATCGGTAACGGCCCCATCACACCCAGACGGAATTCGTAGGCTTCGGGCCGGATGAAGAATGTCGCGTGTTCGAGCGGGCGCTCGCCGGCGCCGAACGAAATGCGTTCCATCACCAGTGTCTGTGTCCCGGCGCGGACCCCGAGCAATCTGCCGGTCGCGGCACCCGCCGGCTGCACGCGTATCCGCACGTCGGCGCGGCCGATCTTCAATCCCATCAATTCTTCCAGCAGCCAGTAGCTGGGATGCTCGGCCGCCTGGCGGCGCGATACCCGCTCCGGATCGACCACGAGATACAGATCCGCCAGCGCCATCGGCTGTCCGGATACGGAATACTTGCGCTGCAGTTGCACGATGGTACGAACGTCACGACCGAAATACCCGGCAAGCCGCGGCGGAACGGCAACTTCGGCGAACTTGACCAGATCGGTGTCGGGGTGCAGGCCCTGCGCCACCAGCGTATCGTAAAACCCCTTGATTCCCTGGAAGTGGTAAGTCACGTGGGCGCCGGCGACGAACGTGCCTTTGCCCTGTTTCACCACCAGCCGATTCTGCTCGATCAGCATGCCGATCGCCTGGCGCACCGTAACACGGCTGACTGCAAACTGCGCCATCAGCTGCGCTTCGGAACCGATCCGCTGCCCGGGCTTGTAGCGACGTGCATCGATGTCGCGCACCAGCCGGTCGGCGATCTGCAGATACAGCGGCACCGTGCTGTCACGCGCAATCGCGGGACGCTTGCGTGGTGCGGAGGCGGAACGAGTTTTCATTGACTGCTTTGCGCATCCGTCGGGAGCGGCGGCAATGCACTTGTTATGGCGATTGTACAGAATCGGCATCATTGTATGGCGATTGCGCCAGCTGCGCCATTGCAGTCACCACGTGGTGCAATCCGTTCTACGCCGTCATTGCCCGAAGCGCGGCGGCAAGATCCGCGATCAGGTCTTCCGGTTCCTCGAGTCCCACGTTCAGCCGCACCAGCCGCCCGCCATAGTCGCTGCCCGGCCGATCCAGCGACGGATAGATCACTGCCAGACTGGTGACGCCGCCCCAGCTGAATCCGATCTTGAACAGTTTCAGACTGTCGACGAATTTTTCCACTTGCGATGCACTGAAACGCGAGTCGAACAGAATCGAAAAAACGCTGGCCGAGCCGGTAAAGTCGCGTTTCCAGTGCTCGTGTCCGGGACAGCTCGCCAGCGCCGGATGCAGGACGGCTTCGATGCCCGGCCGGCTCGCCAGCCAGCGTGCGACTTCGAGCGCCGAGGCTTCCAGCCGCTCCAGCCGGACGCCCAGCGTCTGCAATCCGCGCAGTGCCAGACTGCAATCGTCGGGCGACACGGCCATCCCCAATTGCCGATGGATGGCGCCGATCGTTTCGTAGATTTTTTCATTGGCGGCCGACACTGTGCCCAGCAACAGATCGCTGTGCCCGCCGATGTATTTCGTCAGCGCCTGCATGCTGACGTCAACGCCGTGCGCAAATGCATCGAACAGCACGCCGGCGGCATAGGTGTTGTCGAGCGCAACCGGGACGCCATGCGCATGTGCGGCCGAGACGATCGCCGGCACATCCTGCACTTCCATCGTCACGGAACCCGGGCTCTCGCACCAGATCAGCGCAGTTTCGGGACGGATCAGCGCGTCGATGCCGGCACCGATCAGCGGATCGTACGGCTGCACGTCGATGCCGAGCGCTCGCAACAGCCCTTCCGCCAGCTCGCGGTTTGGACCATAGGCACTGACCGGCACCAGCGCGTGGCTGCCGGCGCGGCAGAATGAAAAGTAGATCAGCGCGATCGCGGCCTGCCCGCCGGGCACCACGAACGTGTGCCGTGCACCCTCGATCTGCGCGATCCGCGCCGCCAGTTCGAGAACGGTCGGCGTGCCGTACAGCCCGTAGGTATAGCCTTGCGCGCTCTGCCGCCAGTCGTCCGTAACGTCGGCCTGATGTTCGAACAGGACCGTGGAGCCGCGATAAACCGGCGTTGCCAGCGAGCGGAATCCGCCGGGTACTGCAACATCGGGATGAATCAGCTTCGAACGCCAGTGCATCGCGGCACCCGTCAAACGTCAGGATTGAAACTCGAAGCCGCCGGCAGCGCGCTGCGCTTCCGAAGCCTTGCCGGTCAGCAGGTCCGCGAGACGGCGCGCCAGATCGGGTTGTGCGGTTCTGCTGCAGACGGCAACCGAATACACCGTCGCCAGTCCGAATTCGTCCGGCAACGGGCCGACCAGCGTGACGCCTTCGGTGTATTTGATCTCCGTGATCTGGGTGCAGCCGATCGTTGGCGCGTCCGTGCTTTGTGCCAGACCGCGCATTGCCATTGCGCCGTTCGGATAAGGTTTCAGATGGGGTTCGACATCACCGCGGATGCCAAGCTTTTCCAGAATACTGACGAAGTGGATGCCGGCGGTGGAGCGCACCGGATCGGGTATGTAGACACCCTTGACCGCGGCTTTCAGGCTCGCGGCCAGCGACGATGCATCGGACACAGCCGGAAGCGATTGGCCGGCACGCACCGCAATTCCGGTACGGACACGCCCGAGCGGCCCGCCGGAACCGGCAACCAGATGTCCCTGCTGCGTCAACGCGTCGATCTGCGCGGCGGTGAGAATGAGCACGTCGCACGGCTCACCTCCCAGAAATTTCTCCCTCATTGCGCCGACGGCACCAAAATCGCCCGTGATGGCAGCACCCGTATCGTCACCGAATTGCGATTGCAGCGCCGTAACCAGCCCCTTCGCCGCGCCCGCGCTCAGAATATTGAGTTTCATTGCTGATAATCCCCCCATTGGATCGAGATATTCGAATGTTGAAGCAGCATAATACGTTCGATCATTTTCAATTCAACAAACTGTCGAGCAAAAAAAATCCGCCGCCGCAAATGATCAGGACTTCCATCGCCATCGTGTGAATACGCACGCTCGTGCGCCTGACGATGCACGACGCGAGCCAGGTGCCGGGTACCGTGCATGCCCCCATCACCAGTGCGATGACAAGCAGCTTCAGCGTCAATGCATCAAGTGCGCCGAACATGAAAATCTTCACGATATTGATGAGCACTGCGACCGCAGCATCCGTGGCCAGCAGAGCCGCGCCGGCAAGCCCCGCTCCCAGCATCATCGGTACCAGGATGATACCGGCTCCGACGATGATGCTGCTGAGAAAACCGTAGAGTCCGCCGATTGCCGCCAGCGTCGTGTGATTCGGCGTGATCCGGCGTTGCGCCAGATAACGCCGGAATACCATCGATCCAACGAGCACGGCGCCAAGCATCGCCTGAACCACGGCAGCATCAAGGCGAACATACAGCATCGAGCCGAGCACCGCGGCGATCACGCCCGGACCGACCAGCAACGCGACCATCCGCGGATCAAGCGCCGTTCGATAAAACCAGACACGGCTGAGATTGGTGATCCCCATCGCCACCGCGAGCACAGGCACCACCGCTTTCGCCCCGATGACCGGGGTGATGAACACGGTAATGATCAATCCGCCCCCGAATCCGCTCATGCCGCTGAGTACCGCCGCACCGAAACATGCCGCCATAATCATCAGCAGAGTCGGCAGATCGATCTGGACGCCCCACAGCGTAAATGCCTGGATCACGAAAAATGTTCTGCCCTGATATCTTTGAAAACAGGCCGGCGCCATACCAAGGCGCCGCCCGGCAAGCAACGAACGGCCGGCCCGGTTCAGACAGTGAAGCTGCCCGGTATTGCCGGTGATCGTTCCAGGAACGTTCCGTTCTGGTCGAGCGCGGAATCATCGACGCCTTTTCCTCAGCGCCTTGATAAGCGCTTTCGCAATGGCATCACACATCGCGACATCACTTTGAAAATCGATCCGCTCAAACCGCTCGTCCAATCCGGCATTGTCCCAGAAATTCGTATCCGCGGGAAAAACGGTGGTAGTGATCAATGCTTCCGGAATACTCGCCGCGATATATTCGGAATGAAACCTCGTGAGTATCCGGCCTCCGAAACATCCACTCCGCGGCATGGCGTGCAGGCAATTCACCGCCCTCAGAAACAGGCAAGCCGGGCAAGACGCCTCCTTATGGAGATGCAGGATGTCGGATATAGAACCCAAAACGGGGATTTTGGTCGGGGTGACTGGATTCGAACCAGCGACTC
This sequence comes from Betaproteobacteria bacterium, assembly GCA_040255885.1. Taxonomy (GTDB): domain Bacteria; phylum Pseudomonadota; class Gammaproteobacteria; order Burkholderiales; family JBDZVW01; genus JBDZVW01. Next base: position 12 of record JBDZVW010000266.1, on the reverse strand, counting down.
CTGCGTCCCGAA
>JBDZVW010000265.1:0-4322 GCA_040255885.1 Betaproteobacteria bacterium | reverse complement strand
GTTCGAACAGCAGATTGGAATGCGCGATCAGCGATTCCACGTCGCGCAGCGTGTCGTTGATCTGTTCCGCGTACTGGCTGGCGCGGTCTCCGCGCAGCAGATTGGTGAACACGCGCTGATTTTCCATCAGCCCGATCTGTGCCTTGCCGTTGATGTCGGTGATGCGTGCCAGCGTTTCCAGCGCGTTCAATATGTCATGCTCGTTGGCGCTGAAAATCGTGCTGCTGATGCCTTCGAGATCGTTCTGCAGGCGCTCGTAGGTATCGGCCAGCAGGCCGGTGCGCATGTCGATGATCGAGAGCAGGATCGAGAACGCGTCGTCGGGCAGTTCGGGATGCGTGCTGGCATGCGTGTAATAGGCGCGCAGTGCCGGGATTTCCTCGGCATGCAGCGTATAGAGCCGGCCCTTGTTGACCGTGAACGCGACGTCCACGTTGCGCGTGAGCCGATCCTGCAGGTGCAGAAAATACACGTGCAGATGCATGCCGTGTTCATCGCGGTAATAGCGGCTGGTGGCTTCGATCTCGCCCAGCTCTTCGATGAACAGCACTTCCTGTCCATACGCCTGGCGCACCCATTGCCGCTCCTGTTCGGTCGGATTGTAGAGATCCAGCCAGCGAATGCCGGGTACCAGTTCCGAGGGCTTGGCAACCGGTTTTTTCTGCAGGATCCGGTCGTGAACGAAGTATGCGATCAGCATGAAGCGTTCTCCACGATTATTGTCGGAGCCGTTCTCGTCGCTCGGCGGCACATGCGAATATTCATGGGATCGGTCCCCGGGCAAGTCGTCCGCGGGGCCGCCTCCAGCCGGATTTTAGCGCGCCGCACGTTCAGCTGCCCAACAGGCTGGCGACGTGATCGCCGATTGCAAGCGACGAAGTCAGTCCCGGCGACTCGATGCCGTAGAGGCAGACGAGCCTGTCGACGCGGTGATGGTCCGGTCCCTGGATCACGAAATCGGCGGGGGCTTCACCCGGGCCGGTGATTTTGGGCCGGATGCCGGTATAGCCCGGCTGCAGCGCGTCGTCCGCGAGGCCGGGGTAGTAGCGCCGGATCGCTTCGTGGAACGCCGCGGTGCGGCTGTCGTCGAAGCGATAGTCGATGCGATCGATCCACTGAAAGTCGGGTCCGAAGCGCGTGCGGCCGGCGAGGTCGAGCGTGACGTGCACGCCCAGCCAGTCCTGGCGCGCAACCGGATAGATCAGCCGGCGGAATGGTGAACGGCCGGACAGCGTGTAGTAATGGCCGATCGCGTAGTGCATCTGCGGTATCGTCGATGGGGGGATGCCGGCGATGGTGCGCGACACCTGCGGCGCGTGAAGGCCGGCGGAATTGACCACGGTGTTGCAGAGGAGGGCCATGGGCTCCGCGCCGCCGACGTCGAGCGTGATGCCGTCCTGCGCGACTTTTCCGGAAACCACCGGGCTTCTCAGCGCCAGCGTGGCGCCGGCCTTTTCCGCATCCCCGAGCAGTGCCAGCATCAGGCCGTGGCTGTCGACGATGCCGGTGGACGGCGACAGAAATCCTGCACTGCAGGCGAGCGCCGGCTCCATCTCGTGCAGCGCATCGGGCGCGAGCCATTGCAGGTCGCCGACGCCGTTGATTCGCGCCTGTTCGTGGTACTTTTGCAATGCCGGAATCTGATCATCGGCGGTGGCGACCAGCAGCTTGCCGATGCGCCGGTGTGCGATGCGGTGTTCGGCGCAGAAGGCATAGAGCGCATGCTTGCCGGCGACGCACAGCCGCGCCTTCAGCGAACCGGTCGGGTAGTAGATGCCGGCGTGGATGACTTCGGAATTGCGCGAACTGGTGTGTGTGCCGATCGCTTCCGCCGCCTCGAGAATGATCACTTCACGGCCGCGCTGCGCCAGTGCGCGCGCGATCGCCAGACCTACCACACCGGCACCAATCACGGCACAATCGATCTTTTCCGTCATGATTCCAATCGCGGTGAAGAATGTGCAAGTGTAACGCATGGCCTTTCGCGGTCATCATCGTATGATGATTCCGACCGTCTGCGATGCGATGTTCGAGCCGTTGCGGGTGTACGGCGCGCCGGCGCTGGAAGCCGCGACGGTCCCCCGTCTCGCGCTGCTGCAGCGGCTGCTTGATGCACGCGGCGTAGTGATGACGTGCAGCGGCCGGCCGCTGCGGCTGATCGCGCAACAGCCGCGGCCGCGCCGCTTCGATCAGCGCTATGAATCGCGCATCTGGCTGCAGGGCGAACTGCAGGTGCGCGACACGAGCTGGCATGACGCTTTCAACGTGCTGGTGTGGCTGGCATTTCCGCGTGCGAAAGCAGCGTTGAACGCACGTCATTACGCGGCGTTGCAGGAACGACGGGTATACGAAAAAATCAATCGCGGACCGGTGGCCGATGCGCTGACGCTGTTCGACGAGGGCGGCGTCGCGATTGCGTGCGCGGCGGACGATCTCGCGGACGACCTGCGGCAGTTCCGCTGGAAACGTCTGTTCCGGGACAAGCGCGGGCGGGTGCTGCGGGAAATGCGCTGTTGCGTGTTGGGCCACGCGCTCTATGAAAAGGCGCTGCAGCCGTTCACCGGAATGACCGGCCGCGCGATCATGCTTCCGGTCGCGCGTGAATTTCTGGAACAGCCGCTGGCGGTGCAGCTCGACGGCATCGATCGCGAACTGGCTGCCTGTATCGCCGATCCCGCTCGCATGCGAACGACCCGCGAGCTCGCGCCGCTGCCGGTTCTGGGGGTGCCGGGCTGGCATCCGGACAACGAGTCCGATGCGTATTATGACGACGTTGCATATTTCAGGCCGGGCCGGCGCGAGGGTGTTCGTGCCGGCAGCGATGCATGATTGCGCTGCTGCAGCGGGTAACGTCGGCCGCGGTGAGCGTCAACGGCGAGATGATCGCCACGATCGGGCGTGGGCTGCTGGTACTGGTCGCCGTCGAGGCGAACGATGCGCAGGCGCAGGCGGACCGGCTGCTCGAACGGCTGCTGGGTTACCGGGTGTTTGCGGACGGCAGCGGAAAAATGAACCTGAGCGTGCGCGACATCGACGGCGGGCTGCTGCTGGTGCCGCAGTTCACGCTGGCCGCTGATACGCGCAAGGGCACACGGCCGGACTTTTCGCCGGCGGCGTCGCCGGCGGACGGCCGCCGGCTGTTCGATTATCTCGCGACACTTGCCGCGTCCCGGCATCTCGCGACCGCCTGTGGGCGCTTCGGTGCCGACATGCAGGTGGCGCTGGTCAATGACGGGCCGGTTACGCTGTGGCTGCGGGTGACACCGCATCAATCCTGACAAGGCATCCGCGGCAAGTTGTCGGGATTTGGCGAGTGAGCTAATATCGCTGCCGTCCCCTGATCGTTCGGTCGATCTTCGGAAAAGGAATGGATTCTGAACCGAAGGCTGGTGCACGCATCGTTGTCCGATTGCCGTTTTTTGCGGCGTTCAAGAAATAGGAGGAATGATGAACCGCATAGCGCAGTGTTGTGTGTTGGCGGTATTCGGCCTGATGGTCGCGACCGCGGCCGATGCCGCGACCGAGATTCAGTGGTGGCATTCGATGACCTCGCGCAACGGCGAGCTGGTCAACAAGATTGCCAGTGACTTCAACGCCAGACAATCGCAATACAAGATCGTTCCGGTGTACAAGGGGCAGTATGCGCAGTCGCTGGCCGCGGCGATTGCCGCCTACCGCGCCGGCCATCCGCCGGCAATCGTGCAGGTGTACGAAGTCGGCACGCAGACGATGATGTCGGCCAAGGGCGCAATCAAGCCGGTCTACGAAGTGATGAAGGAAGGCGGCGGCACGTTCAATCAGGATGCGTACATTCCGGCGATCCGCTTCTACTACAGCGATCCCCAGGGCCGCATGCTGTCGATGCCGTTCAACTCGTCGACGCCGGTGCTCTATTACAACAAGGAAGCGTTCAAGAAGGCGGGGCTTCCCGACAAGGCGCCGAAGACCTGGCCGGACTTCGTGGCGGACGCGAAGAAACTGAAGGCGTCCGGTTCCACCTGCCCGTTCACGACGAGCTGGCAATCGTGGGTGCAGCTCGAAAACTTCAGCGCCTGGCACAACGTGCCGATCGCGAACAACGGCGACGGTTTCGACGGCCTGGCCACCAAGCTGCTGCTCAACGGGCCGCTGCAGGTGCGTCATATCTCGAACATGCAGAAATGGCACAACGAAGGGCTGTTCGTTTACGGCGGCCGTGCTGACGTGCCGGCCGGGATGTTCTATTCCGGCAAATGCGCGATGCTGTTCACGTCGTCCGGCGCCTACGGCAACATCGTGAAGAACTCGAAGTTCAAGTTCGGCGTCGGCGAACTGCCGTATTA
>JBDZVW010000264.1:0-4323 GCA_040255885.1 Betaproteobacteria bacterium | reverse complement strand
GAGCAGAGGACTGAAAATCCTTGTGTCGGTGGTTCGATTCCGCCCTTGGCCACCCAGTAACCATGTACTTGCCGGTCGCCGTTTGGCGGACGCGTCAGGTTCGTGTCGATCAGCTCGTCAATTACTCCCGACGAGCCATATGCTGTGCTGGCTTAACGGCGCCTATCGCTTCACCGTCGCACAAGTTTTCCATCCGCTTATTTCCTGAATATCGGTCGGCAGTACACCGATCCAGCTTGCCAGACCTGGCGCGGGTCCGGATCATGCCTGCGTGCTACACTGCTTTCGCGTCGGCACATTCCTTCGGGAATGTGCCGGAATTGCCGCTGCTGGACGCCGGTGCGTTGGCGCGGGAATTGAGTGACGACAGATAGAGGCATGGAAATGCAATCGTTGAAAACGGAATGCGCTAACTCAACCGAGCTGAATAATTTCATCGCGGACGTTGAAAGAATCGTTGTTGCGGAGAAGGACCAGCGGCGCATCGTCGGGGAAATCGAGCCATTGTTGCGGGAACTGATCCAGGGCGACCTGCACTGGCTAAAGCCGGCTTACCGGAATCCTCCCCTTGACAAAGCGGGCGTGGCGTCGGGATATGGCCAGTACTGTTTATATCGTCGTGGAAACGAGCTTTCGGTGATCGTGTTTTGCTGGGGACCTGGCAAAGGAACGCCGGTTCATGACCACCTGAGTTGGGGAGTGTTGGGGTTTATTGACGGGTGTGAGACGGAAACGCGCTATCGGCGTATCGACGATGGTACGAATCCGGACTATGCCGAGCTGGAGGAGATTGGCGTTTTCTCCACAGAACAGGGGCACACCTCGCACATCGTAACCCCCGCGCGTGACATTCATAAAGTTGAAAATCCTGGAACTCGGCCCTCGGTAAGCATTCACGTCTACGGCTGCGACATGGGATCGCAGCGACGCAGAAGGTACGACTTGAGCACGGGCAAAATAGAATGGTACGTTACCGGGCACGATTCGGACGAAGTCGTGGTGGTGTAGACGGCGTGAAACAAATTTTGAATGCATTCATTCGAGAATTCTCGGGCCAGTGGTTCGATCGTCAGCTTGGTTGCCCATCCATCTTTCGCGTCCGTAACGATTCCCCCGCACATCACTGCCGTGCGACTCCGGAAACATGCCGCCAACCGCCGGCGCGAGCGTGAAACGCACCTTGATAAGGTTGATGGACAGGCTGCGATGAGAGAGCCCGGCTGCGACATCACCGGTGGAATTTCTTCCTTGTCTTCTTGCCACGCGGTCCGCCATTCGGCTTGGGGCGATTCGTAGGAGCAGTGGTGTTTCGCCGGCGCGCTGGATTTGGAGTCGGCGCGCCTTCACGATTGCCAGCGGCCAGCATGATCTCGAGTTCGTTGAGTTCGTCCCATTCGGCGTCGGTGCGTTGCCGGTCGGGGATGGCCTGCAGCTGCTGCAGGCGCGCGCGGGGGGAAGTCGGTTGCGGTTCGTCGTTCATCGCAGCATTATCTCATCGTTCGCGAGCGTAGGGCGACGGTTGGCGCGATAAAAGGGGACAGCGAGGGAGTACAGGTGCGGATCCCGACGCGATTTGCCCGATGTGGTTTTCATTGCCAATGATTGGCGACTGGCGCGTGACGCCTCGTGAAATAATCGAAAACCCGTTTCGAAGACGGTGGACAAGAATGATCGAATCGAATCACGCAGTCGTGGTACGCCTGTCCCGTGACACCGACGTCGGGCGAATTGCCGATATTTATGCATATTACGTGCTTCACAGCCCGGCTTCGTTCGAAGTCGTGCCACCGGACGAGACCGAGATCGCGCGCCGGCGGGCGATGGTGCGCAAATGCGGTCTGCCCCATCTGGTGGCCGAAATCGATGGCGCGGTCGTCGGCTATGCGTACGCCAGTCCGCATCGCGCACGCGCGGCCTATCGCTATACGCTGGAGGATTCCGTTTACGTCGATCGGGCGCACACACGTAATGGCATCGGCGGTCTCCTGCTGTCGGAAGTGATCGCGGCCTCCGAACGGGCCGGCTACCGTCAGATGGTCGCCGTTGTCGGCGACAGTGGCAATGCCGCGTCAATCGGCCTGCACGAGCGGCTTGGTTTCAGGCGCATCGGCGTGATGCCGGCAGTCGGATTCAAGTTCGGACGCTGGGTGGATACCGTGCTGCTGCAGCGGCCTCTCGGAGCGGCCGACTCGTCGCCGCCCGCCGATACCTGAAAATCATTTCGGCAGCGGAATCTGCGCCGGCCCCGTATCCGGCGGCTGCGGCGTGCGGGCGACGTTCATCACCATTGCCAGCAGCGTGTAATAACCGCTGAGCCCGGTGATGTCGATCACGCCGGCTTCGCCGAAACGGGCGAGCGCGCGGCTGTAGGTTGCGTCGCTGACGCTCCGGGTGCGGTGAAGCTCACTGCAGAAATCGTAAACGATGCGCTCGTCGCCGCTGATTTCCTGCGGCTCCTGTCCGTCGGCAATCGCGCGAATGAGATCGGCCGAGATACCCGCCTTGCGCGCGATCGGTTCGTGAATGGCCCATTCGACCGTCTGGTTCCACTGTCGCGCGGTGATCAGGATCACCAGTTCGGACAGCGTGTTGCCGATCGCGCTGTGGTAGCGCAGATATTCGCCGACGCGCTGCACGCGGTCCATCAATTGCGGGCTGCGCAGCAGCGGCACGAATGGGCCGTAAAGCGCGCCGCGCGGTCCGCGCATGATTGCCTCCGCATGCCGGCGCTGTTCGGGCGACATTGCGTCAAGCGCAATCGGCGGCATGCGATCCGTTGCGGTCGCCATCATTTTCTCCGGTTGTTACGGTTGTGTCGCGACGGTGCCGATCGATGTCCGGCGACGCCCGCCGGATTTCAGACGACGCCTGCCTGCTTTCAGACGACGCCCGCGTCGTGCGCCTGGCGGTCGGCGTGATAGCTGGAACGCACCAGCGGCCCGCTGGCGGCGTGCATGAACCTCATTTTCTTCGCCTCGCGCGCGAACCGCTCGAAAGTTGCCGGCTCGACGTAGCGCAGTACCGGCAGATGATGCGCCGACGGCTGCAGGTACTGGCCGATGGTCAGCATGTCCACGTCGTGTGCGCGCAGGTCGCGCATCACCTCCAGGATTTCGTCGTCGGTTTCACCGAGTCCCACCATCAGCCCCGACTTGGTCGGAATGTCCGGAAAGCGGCGCTTGAAATCCTGCAGCAGCTTCAGCGAATGATGGTAATCCGCACCCGGCCGCGCCTGTTTGTAGAGCCGCGGCACGGTTTCGAGATTGTGGTTCATCACGTCCGGCGGGCAGGTCGCCAGCCGCTCGAGCGCGGGCTCCAGCCGGCCGCGGAAATCCGGCACCAGCACTTCGATCCGTGTCTGCGGCGACAGTTCGCGCACTGCGCGGATGCAGTCGGCAAAGTGCTGCGCGCCGCCGTCGCGCAGATCGTCGCGGTCGACGCTGGTGATCACCACGTAGTTGAGGCGCAGTGCGGCGATGGTGCGCGCCAGGTTGACCGGTTCTTCGGCGTCCGGCGGCAGCGGCCGGCCGTGCCCCACGTCGCAGAACGGGCAGCGCCGCGTGCACAGATCGCCGAGAATCATGAACGTCGCGGTGCCCTTGCCGAAACACTCGCCGATGTTGGGACAGGAGGCTTCTTCGCACACCGTATGCAGCCGGTGTTCGCGCAGGATGTCCTTGATCTCGTAAAAACGCTTGCCGTTGCCGGAGCGCACGCGAATCCACGATGGTTTCGCCAGCCGCTCGGCGGCCGGCACGACCTTGATCGGGATGCGCGCGGTCTTCGCTTCGCCTTTCTGCTTTTCGGTGACGGTATTCATGAAATCCGGTCGATGAGATGCTGCACGAGTTTGGGGCCGAGTGTTGCGGCGCCGTCGGCAATGCCTAGATCACGGGTCTGCGTGACGGCGAGGCCGGGATAGCCGCACGGATTGATCGCCAGGAACGGGGTCAGATCCATGTCGACGTTGAGCGCGATGCCATGATAGCTGCAGCCGTTCCTGATGCGCAGCCCGAGGGCGGCGATTTTCGCGTCATTCACGTAAACACCGGGCGCGTCCACGCGCCCCTGTGCATCGACGCCATATTCCGCCAGCAAGTGTACCACGGCGCGTTCCATCCTTCTAACCAGCTCGCGCACGCCGAGGCCGAGACGGCGCAGGTCGATCAGGCAGTAGACCACGATCTGACCGGGGCCGTGGTAGGTGATCTGGCCGCCGCGGTCGGTGTGAATGACCGCGATGCCGTTGTCGGAACGCGGCAGATGCTCCGCCTTGCCGGCCAGTCCCACCGTGTAGATCGGCGGGTGCTGCAGCAGCCAGAA
>JBDZVW010000263.1:0-4325 GCA_040255885.1 Betaproteobacteria bacterium | reverse complement strand
TGCTTTTCCCTGGCGCCTCGGCGCCCCTCACGTCACACTACCCGGAAATTCTTGAACTGCCACGGATCGTTGCGATCGACGTCTTCCGGGAAAAGCGTGCCGCGATCGCAGAGCGGCGTCCAGCCGCCATAGGCGCCGACCAGATCACCGAGATAGGGCCGCGCGATTTCCAGCACGCGCTCGAACGGCATGTCGTCGGGTTCGATGATGCCGGCCTGCGGATTTTCCATCGCGTAGATCACGCCGCCGAGCACGCCGGCAGCGACCTGCAGGCTGGTCGCGTTGTTGAACGGCGCCAGCTTGCGCGCCTCGTGTACCGACAGTCGCGAGCCGAACCAGTATGCGCCCTTCGCATGGCCCATCAGCAGCACGCCGAGTTCGTCGATGCCGTCGTTGATTTCATCCATCAGCACCCGCGTCTGCGGCTGCACCCGCCAGTTGCGGCCGGCCAGCTCGTGCAATGACAGCACCGCCCCGTCGCACGGGTGATACGCGTAGTGCACGGTCGGACGGTACACGATGCGGCCGGCTTCGCGCACGGTGAAGTAGTCGGCCACCGAGATCGCCTCGCTGTGCGTGATCAGGAATCCGTGGTAGCAGCCTTCGAGCGGTGTCCACGAGCGCACGCGCACCGACGCGCCGGGACGCTGGAGATAAATGGCCGCGTCACAGCCGAATTCGTGATGCGCGCCGTCGCATGGAAAATGGCGCTCGTGCGTACCCCAGCCCAGCTCGGCCGGCTGGCAGCCCTCGCCGACAAAACCTTCGACCGACCAGGTGTTCACGAATTCGTCGCGGCGCTTGCGCGGCTCGGCGATCTGGGTATCGCGCTCGGCGCAGTGAATCACCTTGATGCCGAGCTGCATCGCAAGCCGCGCCCATTGTTCGCGCGTTTGCGGCGCCGCGTCGACACCGGTGTCACGTGCAATGTTTACCAGCGCCTGCTTCACGAAATGTGAAATCAGCCCCGGATTCGCACCGTGCGTCGGAATCGCGGTGGCGCGGCCGGCCCCACCCTGCCGGCGCAACGCCAGCACCGCTTCGCGCAATGCATAGTTCGACCGCAGCGACGGCGACACCGACATGTCGGTGTAGCCGCCGAGCCACGGCTCGATGCAGGTGTCGAGATAGCACACGCCGCGCTGCTGGCAGAATTCGATCAGCGTAACGCTGCCGACGTCGACCGACAGATTGAGCAGAAAGTCGCCGGACGCGAGCAGCGGCTCCAGCACTTGCTGGAAATTCTGCGGCGTCAGCGGCGACACGGTGAAACGGATGCCGAAGTGCCGCGCTTCCGCGACGCCGCGCTCGTCGGCGGTGATGATGGTGATCTGCCGCGGCTCGATGTCGAGGTGCCGCAGCAGCAGCGGCAGGCTGCCCTGCGCCACCGAACCGCAACCGACGATGACGAGTCGCCCGCCGAACCGAATGTATTTTTTTTCGATCATGTCACCCCTGTATTAACTGCATTGTCGCCGACGCTCTACGACAGAAACCTGCCGGCAAGGTGTGAGGGATCGGCGCGAAACAGCTGCGCCGGACGGGCACGCAGCCTGCGTGACGACAGAATGATCAGCCGGACGTCCACCTGTCCGGCACGGGATGATCGATGAAAGGCAGCCCCGCCCCCGGTGCCCGCCGCATTATAAACGAAATGCGCGCGGCTGCAGAAGCGTGACCCGGGACGGACGCCGCCGGCGCCGGGAGATTCAGATTTTCAGCAGCAGCTTGCCGCGCGTTTTGCGCGCTTCGAGATAGCGGTGCGCGTCGGCCGCCTGCGCCAGCGGAAATTCGCGGTCGACCGGCACGGTGAGCCGGCCTTCGCGAATCCACTGAAACAGATCGGCGGCGCGCGCGCGCAATTCCTCCGGCGTCGCCAGGTAATCGGCGAGATGTGGGCGCGTGAAGAACACCGAGCCGGCTTCGGCCAGTTCCAGCGGCTCGATCGCTTCAACCAGCCCCGATGCGCCGCCGTAGTTCACGCACAGCCCGCGTCGCTTCAGGCTGCGGATGCTGCCGGCGATGGTGTCCTTGCCCACCGCGTCATAAACGACGTCGACGCCGGCACCATCGGTGAGCTCACGCACCGCGGCACGGAAATCGGTTTCGCGGTAAAGAACCACGTGATCGACGCCGCGCGCCTTCGCGATCTGCGCCTTCTCGTGGCTGCCGACGGTCCCGATCACCGTTGCGCCAGCGATCTTCGCGATCTGCGTCAGCAGCTGGCCGACACCGCCGGCCGCGGCATGCACCAGGCAACTCGTGCCCGGTTTCAGTTCAAAAGCCGAATGCGAGAGATAGTGGGCGGTGAGTCCCTGCAGCATCAGTGCCGCGCCGGTCCGCACGTCAACGTCGTCCGGCAGCTTCACCAGCCGCCGCGCCGGCACCGCGGCATATTCCGCGTAGCTGCCGCGCACGATGCAATATGCGACGCGCTCGCCCGGCCGGAAATCGGTGACGCCGTCGCCGACCGCGGCCACCGTGCCCGCACCCTCCATGCCGATCACCATCGGCAGCGGCGTCTGATAGGTATGCGAACGCGCATACAGCCCGCTGCGCTGATAGACGTCGGTGTAATTGATCCCGGCATAATCGAGCTTTACCAGCACTTCCGACGGCTGCGGCCGCGGCTCGTCAGTGGCGGCCAGTTGCAGCACGTCGGGACCGCCGAACGCCGCGATCGAAATCGTCCGCATGTTTCCTCCGTTGAGAACTTCTGTAATCGGCTGTTTTCAGATACCCATGTAAGCGATTGCATTCTGCCATGGAATTCGTTAAGGTTCATGCGCGACGGTTTTCTTCGATACTGCTCCTTGCACTCCGGGAACGAGTATCGGAACATGTTCCGAATAATTCACCGTAAACCGTCGGCTGATCAAACCACCATGGAGAAGGAGGTTCAGATGAAAAATATCCGATTCCTGCCCGCTGCTGTTCTGGTTCAGTTGCTGAGCGCGCTGCTGCTGCTCGGAACCGTGTCGGTTGCGGCGGCACAGGAAAAATACCCGTCACGCCCGATCACGTTCATCGTGCCGTGGGGTGCGGGTGGCGGCGCCGACCAGACGGCACGGGCTGCGGGCCAGATTCTGGAGCCGATGCTCGGCGTATCGCTGCCGGTCGTCAACGTGCCGGGCGCGACCGGCCAGAGCGGCATGGCGAAGTTCCTCGCGGCACCCGCCGACGGCTACACGATGCAGATCATGACCGGCGAAACCGTCGCACTGCTCGCCACTCGTCATCCGAAATTCAAATTCAGCGATCTCATTCCGCTGGCGGTGCTCATCCGCACGCCGTCCGGTTTCTACGTGAAAGAGGATTCACCGTGGAAGAACTGGCAGGACGTCGAGAAGGCGGCGAAGGAGCGCATGCTGAAAGTCGCGATCACCGGCTTCGGCAGCCCGGACGATCTGATCATCAGCTACTACAAGCACAAGGGCCTGAAGCTGCAGGCGGTGCCGTACAAGGCGAGCGAGCGCTACACGTCGGTCATCGCCGGGCACGTGGACGTGCTCTACGAGCAGCCGGGCGACGTCAAGAGCTTCCTGACGAACAAGCAGATCCGTCCGGTGATCTTCTTCTATGACAAGCCCTTCGCACCGTTCCCGAATACGCCGGTCAGCACGCAGCTCGGCGATCACATCACGCTGCCGCAGGTGCGCATCGTCGTCGTCAAGGCCGGCACCGATCCGAAAAAGGTCAAAGTTCTCGAAGACGCATTCAACAAGCTGTCGAAAACTCAGAAATACAAGGACTTTCTGAAGACCCAGTACGGCGATCCGGACAGCTACATGTCCGGCGACCAGGCGTTCAAATTCCTGGACGGATGGCTGAAGGAAGCACGCGCCATCATGAAAGAAACCGGCATGAAATCGAAGTAGCCACTGATGATATGGAGGGGGCATGCCGCCCCCCTCCGTTCTCATCCGGTTTCAAAACAATGGACAAGCTCAAGGCAAGTGCACAGTACTGGGTGACGCTCGCCGTTTCCGTTTACCTCTATTACATCGCAACGCAGATCAGCGCACCGGATACCGGCGGTCAGCTCGGACCCGATTTCTGGCCCAAGGCGGTACTGGGGCTGATGATACTGGTGTGCGTTTACGCGATTGCGCGCATCACGCTGTTCGGCCGCTACGGCACGGACGCCACACTGGACGACACGCTGCAAAACGAAGCGGCCGCCAACGATCCGCTCGAAGCGGACGTTCAGCCGGAACAGCGCTATCCGGTGCTGCTGATCGCCGGCACCGCGCTCACGATTCTTTACGTCGTGGTATTCAACACGCTCGGCTTTTTCCTCGACACCTTCATCTACATGACGGCAT
>JBDZVW010000262.1:0-4344 GCA_040255885.1 Betaproteobacteria bacterium | reverse complement strand
CAACTTGTGAACAATCTCTCAGGAGGCAGGCATGGACGAGAAGAGCTCCAAACCTTCCCGGCAGTCGGCGGGGGAGGAACAACCCATTGCATCCCGTCGTGATTTTCTCAAAAGCGCAGCCATTACGGGGAGTGCGGCAGCACTGGGATTCCCGACAATTGCCGCTGCACAGCAGGACGAATTGCAGCCGCGGAAGGTTCCGGCGACCGGATTACGCGACGCACCCGGCAGCGCCAATCACTATTACATTCCCGCGGCGGTTGATACCGTGCATTGGGGCATCCTGAGCAAGACGTTCAAGCCCTTGGTAAAAATCGATTCCGGCGATTTTGCGACCATCGAGGTTCTGACGCACCAGGCAGGCGACGATTACGAGCGCATGGTCAAGGGTGATCCGGCGGCCGAAGCGGTCTACTACTGGACCAAGGACAAGAAGAACGTCAATCGGCGCGGCGTCGGGCCACTGGATGCGCCGAACGGTGCCGGTGCCGGATGGGGCGTGCACATCTGCACCGGGCCGGTCTATGTGAAAGACGCGCAGCCCGGCGATGTGCTCGAAGTGCGCATTCTCGACGTTTTTCCAAGGCCATGCGCCAATCCGAAATACAAGGGCAAGACTTACGGCACGAATCTGGCCGCGTGGTGGGGCTATCAGTATCACGACCTGATCGAAGAACCCAAACCGCGGGAAGTGATTACGATCTATGAAATCGACGCATCAGGCGCGCAGGACTTTGCACGGCCGGTGTACAACTTCCGCTGGCTACCGATGACTGATCCATCCGGCATTCATCACGATATCTATGACTATCCCGGCATGATCACCGACCACAGCGCGGTGAAAGAGAATCATGGGGTCATGAAAAACGTGCGGGTCCCGATCCGGCCGCATTTCGGCACCATCGGCCTGGCGCCGAAGGAAGCCGATCTCGTCAATTCCATTCCACCGAGCTATACCGGCGGCAATATGGACGACTGGCGCGCCGGCAAGGGCTCGACCATTTATTTCCCGGTGTCGGTTGAAGGCGCCTACTTTTTCGTCGGCGATTCCCACGCTGCGCAGGGTGATTCCGAATGCTCCGGAACGGCGATCGAGTGCTCGTTCACCGGCGTGTTCCAGTTCATCCTGCACAAGCAGTCCGACCTTGCTGGCTCGACGCTCGAGAATCTCAAATGGCCGCTGCTGGAGACGAAGGACGAATGGGTGATTCACGGCTTCAGCTACCCGAACTTCCTGCTCGAATTCGGTCCGCAACCCGACAAGCAGCAGGGCATTTTCGAACATTCGTCGGTCGACAAGGCGATGCGCGACGCCTATCGCAAGATGCGCGACTTCCTGATGTCAACGCAAAAGCTCACCGAGGACGAAGCGATTTCGTTGATGTCGGTCGGCGTCGACTTCGCCGTCACGCAGGTCGTCGATGGCAACTGGGGCGTGCATGCGTCGTTGAAGAAGCGGATTTTTATCGGGGACAGTACCTGAAGCGCCTGCTGGCCAAACTCGATATTACCTGTAGGCAGCTTGACGCCGAAGTACGGCCGGTTGCCGTGTTCGGTGGCGAGGCTGATAGGCCTGTGTCGTCCGGCGCTGGCGCCGGACGACCTGAATCCGGGATGCACCCGGTTGCACGATCGGAGCGTTGAGCCGATCGCTCCATTGAGACCTGCCCCTAGCTCAAGACGTGAGCCAGTAATATCTTGTCTCGAATCCGGCGGTTTCCATGCCGGCAAATCGCTGGAAATGCCGATTATTCGAATAAAGACCGGGGCTGTATGGCTGCTGCGTGATGAAAAAAGCCGCGAGCTATAATTCTGCCTGCATGGGTATCCGAAACGAACGGGGAATGGCGGGCGGGGCAGAAATCGAGGACTCGGTGCGTGCCGCGGTGGGCCGGCTGACTCCGATCGTGCGGCCGGCGCTGCAGGGCGAGGTCGTAAGCCGAGTAAAACAGATGATCGACGACGGCGTCCTGATTCCCGGAAGCCGCGTGCCCGAGCGGCGATTGTGCGCGCAGCTGGGTGTTTCGCGAACGCCGCTGCGCGAGGCGTTTCGCGCGCTGGAGGCGGAGGGGTTGATCGAGATCCGGCCGCACCGGGGCGCCACGATCAGGAAGTTGAAGCCGGCGGATCTCGATCACATGTTCCAGGTGCTCGAAGTGCTCGAGGCGCTGGCCGGCGAACTGGCGTGCGACGCGATGACGGATGCCGAGCTGGCGGACACCGAGCGTCTGCACGAGCGGATGATGAAAGCGTTCCGGCAGCGCGATCGGCGGACGTTTTTCAGGCTGAACCGCCAGATTCATGAGGGCATCGTACACGCGGCGCGCAATCCGGCGCTGACCCGGATTTACGACGGTCTGAGCGGCCAGACGCATCGCATCCGCTACATGGCGCACAACACCGATGCGCAGTGGGAGATCGCCGTGAGCGAGCATGAGAAAATCATCGCGGCGCTCAAGGCGCGCAACGGCCGGACGCTGCAAAGTCTGCTGCGCGCGCATCTCAAGCACAAGCGCGAACGGGTGAAGGAACTGCTGGCGCAGCCGGCCTGAAGCACCGCCGCTTCAGGCGGCTGTCATTTCGCCGTGGTCAATGCGCTTTTCACGTACTCGCGCTTGTTGCGCAGGTGTTGCTTCAGGATGCGCGCCAGCCGCTTGCCGTTGCGCGCAGCGAGCGCATCGCGGATCTCGCGGTGTTCCTGCACCGCCTGTTTCCAGCTTTCCGTCGACAGATTCACCATGTAGCGCGCATAGCGCACGCGGCTGCCCAGCCCCTGATAGACGCCGATCAGGATCGGATTGCCGCATCCCCCAACGATGGCTTCGTGGATGCGCCGGTTCAGATGGAAGAACTCGCCGCGTTCCCTGCGCTTGTAATGCCGCATCATCTGGTCGTGCCAGCGGCACACTTCGTCGATCGCCGCTTGCGGCATGTGCGAGCAGGCAAGCTCGCCGGCGAGCGGCTCCAGCGACTCCAGCACCTGGAACATGTAATCAACCAGCTCGGCGCCGAGCTTCGTGACGACGGCCCCCTGGTGAGGCACGAGCGTGACCAGTCCTTCGGAGGCCAGCACTTTCAGCGCTTCACGCAGCGGTGTTCGCGAAATCCCCAGCTGCTGGCAAATGACCAGCTCCGGAATGCGGCTTTCGGGCAGCAGATCACCTTCGACGATCAATGCCCGCAGACGCTCGACGACTTCGTCGTGCAGTGTTGGTCGCACGATCGGGCCAGCAGTGGAAACTCTGGCTGCGGAGAGTGAAGGGGCAAGGTCCGCCTTTTCCGCGGACTCGCGTATTTTCGAATCGGGAATCATTGGCGCCGGGATCGATAATTCATGTTCGCCGGAACCGGGTGTGGCAAAAATCCGGTTGCGCTTGTATTCGGGTGGTGAAAATGGTATACATAATGCGAAATTATACGAGAACGTCCAGCGTATAATACAGCTTTCGAGATGTCCGGTTCGGGAATCAAAGAGCACGTTCCGCGCGTATGGCGGGGAACGGCCAGTCCGGTTTCCAGCAACGTGATCAAGCGAAGCGGCGGGATCCCTGTTCCGGGATGGTTTGCATTGGAGGAAAAAGGCTGCGATGAACAAAAGTTATCGAATTCTGATTCTGGGTGCTTCGTACGGTTCACTGCTGGGCACGAAGCTGGCGCTGGCGGGAAATGCGGTTGACCTGGTGTGTCTGCCGGCCGAGGTCGAACTGATCAATCACGAAGGCGCGATCATTCGCATGCCGGTGAAAGGCCGCGACGGACTGGTCGAGATCCGCTCGCGCGATGTGCCGGGCAAGCTCGCGGCGCTGGGACCGGCTGACGCCAACCCGGCCGACTATGATCTGGTCGCGCTCGCGATGCAGGAGCCGCAGTACGGGTCGTCCGGCGTGCGCGAACTGCTGCAGCGGGCGGCGCGTGCCAAGGTCCCGTGCATGTCGATCATGAACATGCCGCCGCTGACCTATCTGAAGCGCCTGCCGGGCGTGGACGTCGACGCCTGCCGCGACTGCTACACCGATCCCGCGGTATGGGACGGTTTCGATCCGGCGCTGATGACGCTGTGCAGTCCGGACCCGCAAGCGTTCCGGCCGCCCGAGGAAAAGATCAACGTGCTGCAGGTGAGGCTGCCGACCAACTTCAAGGCGGCGCAGTTCGAATCGGTCGCGCATACCGCGATTCTGCGTCAGTTTGAGGCGGCCATCGACGCGGTGCGCTTCGACACCGGCAACGGTACGACCGAGTTGCCGGTCAAGCTCCGGGTGCACAATTCGGTGTTCGTGCCACTTGCCAAATGGAGCATGCTGATGGCCGGCAACTATCGTTGCGTGCAGAAGAGCGGCGCGCGCA
>JBDZVW010000261.1:0-4401 GCA_040255885.1 Betaproteobacteria bacterium | reverse complement strand
GCGTCGGCGCGCGTGTTGAAGCCGATGATCACCGCCTTCGATGCCAGCGCAAGATTGACGTCCGATTCGCTGATGCCGCCCACCGCGCAATGCACGATATTGACCTTGACTTCATCGGTCGAAAGCTTCTGCAACGCGTGCGACAGCGCTTCGTAGGAGCCCTGCACGTCGGCCTTGATGATGACTGAAAGTGTCTTGGTTTCGCCCTCACCCATCTGCTCGAACATGTCTTCCAGCTTGGCCGCCTGCTGCTTCGCGAGCTTGACCTCGCGATATTTGCCCTGCCGGAACAGCGCGATTTCCCGCGCCTTGCGCTCGTCACCGAGCACCAGCACCTCGGCACCCGCCGCCGGTACATCCGACAGTCCCTGAATTTCGACCGGCACCGACGGGCCCGCTTCGCGAGTGGCCTGCCCGGCATCGTCGAGCATCGCACGCACGCGTCCGAACACCGCGCCGGCCAGCACCACGTCGCCGCGCCGCAGCGTGCCGGACTGCACCAGCACGGTCGCAACCGGACCGCGCCCCTTGTCGAGGCGGGATTCGATGATGATGCCCTTCGCCGGCGCATCCTTCGCCGCTTTCAGCTCGAGCACTTCGGCGCGCAACAGGATCGCGTCCATCAGCTTGTCGACGCCCTCGCCAGTCTTGGCCGATACTTCGACGAACTGGGTTTCTCCACCCCATTCTTCCGGCACCACTTCGTGCGTCGCGAGTTCCTGCTTGACGCGCTCGGGATTGGCCTCGGGCTTGTCGATCTTGTTGAGCGCAACCACGATCGGCACCTTGCCCGCGTTGGCGTGATTGATCGCCTCCACGGTTTGCGGCATCACGCCATCGTCAGCCGCCACCACCAGCACCACGATATCGGTCACCTTCGCGCCACGCGCACGCATCGCGGTAAAGGCTTCGTGCCCCGGCGTATCGAGAAAGGCGATCGTGCCCTTCGGGGTTTCGACGTGATACGCGCCGATATGCTGCGTGATGCCGCCGGTCTCGCCGACTGCGACGCGGCTGCGGCGGATGTAGTCGAGCAGCGACGTCTTGCCGTGATCGACGTGGCCCATCACGGTCACCACCGGCGCCCGCGGCTCGAGCGTGTACTCGGCATGGGCCTCCTGCGATTCGGCGAGGAACGCGTCCGGATCGTCGAGCTTGGCGCGCTTCGCCACATGGCCCATTTCCTCGACCACGATCATCGCGGTGTCCTGGTCGATTACCTGGTTGATGGTGACCATGGTACCGAGCTTCATCAGCGTCTTGATGACTTCGGCGGCCTTCACCGACATTTTCTGAGCCAGCGCGGCGACGGTAATGGTTTCGGGCACCAGCACTTCGTGCACGATCGGCTCTACCGGCATCGAGAAGGCGTGAGCCGCCTGGTCCTCGCTTTTCTGTTTGGCGCCGCCCCCGGCCCGGCGATCGCGCCAGCCGCCGCCACCGGTGTCGCCACGCACCCGGATGCCCCGTTTGCGCGCCGATTCGTTCTTCCACGTGGTCGCGGCCTTTACCTGTTTCTTGACGGTTTTCTTTTCCGGCTTGTCGGCGACCTTGCCGGCCGGCTTGTGCAGCGTTCCCGCGGTTGCCGGCTGCGCCGCCGGAGTTTCCGGTGCAGCAGCAGGCTGCGGCGACGCCTCTTCCGGCACCGCAGCTGCAGCCGCCTCGGCCTTCTTGCGCTTTTGTTCGCGTTTTGCGGCGACTTCCTCGGCCTGGCGTGCAGCCAGCTCGGTCTGCTGGCGCGCTTCCGCCTCGCGCGCCGCAATTTCATCGGCGTCCAGCACCGGCGTGCTCTTCGCCGTTTCCGGATTCTCGGGCGTATCCGGGGCGTCGCGCTTGACGAACACGCGCTTCTTGCGCACTTCCACCTGAATGGTGCGCGCCTTGCCCGAGCTGTCCGCCTTCCTGATCTCGGAAGTCTGGCGCCGCGTCAGCGTGATTTTCTGCTTGGCGCGACGGGCACCATGCGCCTCGCGCAGATAATCCAGCAACTGATTCTTGTCCTTTTCGGTCAGTTGCGAATCTTCCACGAGCTTGCGATCGATGCCGGCAGCTTGCAGCTGCTCGATCAGCAATGCGACCGGCAGCTTCAGTTCCTCGGCGAATTGTGTGACGCTGATTTGTGCCATCCCGTACCTGTCCCGCTCACGCGAACCATGGGGCTCGCGCGGCCATAATCAATTCCTTTGCACGCTGCTCTTCCAGCCCCGTTGTTTCGACCAGATCGTCCGTTGCCAGATCGGCCAGATCCTCCTGCGTCGCGACTCCGTGCGACGCCAGCAGCCGCGCCGTATCGCTGTCCATGCCTTCGACCCGCATCAGGTCCTCGATGTCATGCTCGACCTTTTCCTCGCTGACGATGGCTTCGGTCAGCAGCGCATTGCGGGCGCGCGTGCGCAGTTCGTTCACGGTTTCCTCGTCGAGTTCCTCGATTTCCATGAATTCGCTGACCGGTACGTAGGCCACTTCCTCGAGCGTGGAAAATCCTTCGCGCACCAGGATGCCGGCCATCTCATCGTCGACGTCCAGCCGTTCCATGAACAGATCGCGGATGCGGGTCGTTTCCTCTTCGCTTTTCTGCTGCGACTCCTCGACCGTCATGATGTTGAGTTCCCAGCCGGTCAGCTCCGACGCCAGACGCACATTCTGGCCGCCGCGGCCGATGGCCTGCGCCAGGTTGTCCTCGTCGACCACGATGTCCATGCTGTGCGACTCTTCGTCGACGACGATGCTGCTGATTTCGGCCGGCGCCAGCGCATTGATGACGAACTGCGCCGGTTCCGGCGCCCACAGCACGATGTCGATGCGCTCGCCCGCCAGTTCACCGGTGACCGCCTGCACCCGCGTACCGCGCATGCCGACACAGGTGCCGATCGGATCGACGCGCGGATCGTTCGACTTCACCGCAATTTTGGCGCGTGACCCGGGGTCGCGCGCCGCGCCCTTGATTTCAAGCAAGCCGTCGTCCAGCTCCGGCACTTCCAGTTCGAACAGCTTGGTCACGAATTCCGGTGCCGTACGCGACAGGATGAGCTGCGGCCCGCGGCTCACGCGATCCACTTTCCAGAGATAGGCGCGCACGCGATCACCGACGCGCAGGTTTTCCTTCGGGATCATCTGTTCGCGCGGCAGCAGCGATTCGATGCGCCCTGATTCGACAATGGCGTTGCCGCGCTCCATGCGTTTGATGGTGCCGGTCACCAGCTGTTCGTCACGGGCCAGAAAATCATTGAGGATCTGCTCCCGCTCGGCGTCCCGGATGCGCTGCACAATGACCTGTTTCGCAGCTTGCGCGCCGATACGGCCGAACTCGACCGGCTCCAGCGGCTCTTCGACGTGGTCGTCGAGCTGGAGTGCCGCATCACGCTGACGCGCCTCGGTAAGCCCGATCTGACGGGCGGGCGCTTCAACCTCGTCGTCCGCCACCACCTGCCAGCGCCGGAATGAATCGTAGTCGCCCGTGACCGGATCGATGGCGACGCGCACCTCGACATCGTCATGGAAGCGTTTTTTCGTCGCCGACGCCAGGGCCTGTTCGAGAGCGCCGAAAACGGTCGACTTGTCGACGTTCTTTTCCCGCGCCAAAGCATCCACCAGCAACAGAATATCGCGACTCATGCCACTCTCCCAGCCCAGCCGCCGCATTGGGCAGCCGGCAAACAAAGCTCTCAAAGATTCGGAATGAGGCGGGCTCGTTCCAGATTCTGCAATTGCAGATCGACTATCTCACCCTCCACTTCCAGCTGCAGCGTACCGGCATGCACGCCGCGCAAGATTCCGACAAAATTGCGCCGCCCGTTCAGCGGCGTCCGCATCCTGACCCCGGCTTTTTCACCCGCGAAACGAACAAAATCCTGTTCCTTCTTCAGCGGGCGATCAAGACCCGGCGATGACACCTCCAGCCGGTCGTAAGCGACATTTTCGACCGCAAACACGCGAGTCAAATGGCGGCTGACCCGCGCGCAATCTTCGACGTCGATATCGAGCCCCGCCGGGCGCTCGATAAAAAGCCGCAGCAGACCACGGCCAGCCCGTTCCCAGTGAATCAGGTCATAGCCAAGCCCGGCCACCGTCATCTCCAGCAAATGCCCTAAATCCGTCGTCACAGCCTTCAGCTACAAACAAAAAATGGGCGAGACGCCCATCTACCGGTACAGCGGCGGATTTTACCAAATTTCGACCGGCAATCCAATAGCCGGGGCGACAAACCGCCAAGGAAAACAATAGGAAACAGGGCTGAAACGATGGATGTGATGACCCCGCGTCCACCGTCGAAATCCCCGGAGAAAAAGCATGCGCAGCGGCCGCCGGTTGAACCGGTATCTTATGCCGCCGGTAAATGATGTCCGCATGTCGGCACTGGCCAAAAGCTGATGCCGACCCGCAGTATAAATGTAGAAATGT
>JBDZVW010000260.1:0-4409 GCA_040255885.1 Betaproteobacteria bacterium | reverse complement strand
CATTGCGACAGCAGCTTGCCGCCTTCCATGTCCTCGGTCAGCGACGTCAGGATTTCACGCAGGCGCGGATTGTCGATGCTGTCGCGCAGGTCGCGCAGGCCGTCGATCAGCGGAATGCCGGCGCGCGTCATCTGCTCCAGGTCGAAGCACAGGTTGATCAGGTCGCGGCGGCTGACCCGCCCCGAGCCGATGGAACGCTGCTGGAAGCGGCGGCAGTTGATGAGGTCGAGCCCCATCCGCTTCAGGCGCAGCTCGAGATCGCCCTCGTTGGCCGCGTCCAGCCGTCCGCGCGCCTGGTGGCCTGTCTTGTCGATTGCCTTGTACTGGAATGCAGGCATGATTATCCGGGACGAGTCATTTTCTCCTGCTGTCCAAGGAGAAGAAAGAGCGCAGCGGGAGAGCGGATCCGGCGCGATCTAAGTTACAAGGGGGTAGGTTTTTTTCACAAACGGAACAATAGGCGGTTTTTCCAGACACCGCCCACCGCCCCCGCCCGCCTTCGCGGGCTCCTCGCCTCAATAAGGCGGGGAAAATTCGCGCGTTTATCCGCCACGCCGTTTTTTCTCCCCTCCTGTTTTTAAGGACAGGAGGGAGCAAAGCGGAAGGGGTGGTTGGCTTTTTTTCAAGCATCGGTCAGACGTAGCGCCCGGTAAGATCAACCGCACGCGTGACTTCGGCGAGGCTCGATGTTCCATCGAGCACCCGCTTCACGGCTTCTTCGGCGAGCGGACGGAATGATTTGGTCAGCGCCACGGCGCGGATTTCCCTGGCCGTCGCGCGCCGTGCCACCAGTTCGTCGAGATCGCCGTCCATCACCAGAATTTCCATGATCGCGGTGCGGCCCTTGTAGCCCTTGTGGTTGCACTGGCGGCAGCCCACCGGACGGTAGATCTGCGCCGCTTCCTGTCCCAGCACCTGCAGTTCCTCGTCCGACGGCGCATACGGCTCGCGGCAATTCGGGCACAGGATGCGCACCAGCCGCTGCGCAACGATGCCGATGATGTTGCCGGCCATGATGTCGGGCTGGATGCCGATGTCGAGCAGCCGCGGAAACGCGCCGATCGCCGAGTTGGTGTGCAGTGTCGCGAACACCTGGTGGCCGGTCATCGCCGCGCGGAACGCCATTTCGGCCGTTTCGTGATCGCGGATTTCGCCGACCAGGATGATGTCCGGGTCCTGGCGCATGATCGAGCGGATGCCGTTTGCGAAATCCATCTTGATCACTTCGTTGACCGACGTCTGGCGCATCAGCGTCACCGGGTACTCGACCGGGTCCTCGAGCGTCATGATGTTCACCGACTCGTCGTTGAGCTGTGCCAGCAGCGAATAAAGCGTCGTGGTCTTGCCGGCGCCGGTCGGCCCGGTCACGATCAGGATGCCTTCCGGCCGGCCCAGCATCCGCTTCAGCAACGTCAGCGTATTTTCCTGCAGGTTCATGCGATCGAGGCCGATGATCGACTTCTCCCGATCGAGCACGCGCAGCACGATGTTTTCGCCGTGGATGGTCGGCTGTGACGACACCCGGAAGTCGATCGGCCGGCCGTTCAGCGTCAACGAGAAGCGGCCATCTTGCGGCGCGCGGATCTCGGCGATGTTCATTTCGCTCATCACCTTGATGCGCACCGTGATGCCCGGCAGATACGATTTGTGCAGACTGCGCACCGTTTCGAGCACGCCATCGATACGGTAGCGGATGCGCAGAAACGCGTATTCCGGCTCGAAATGGATGTCGGACGCACCGCGCTTCACCGCGTCGACCAGCAGCGCGTTGACCAGCCGCACCACCGGCTGTGTATAGCCGTCGACGCCGGCCTGCAGGCTCTGGTAGTCGATTTCACCGGTTTCGATCTCGCGCAGGATGCCGTCCACGGACAGCTCGTAGCCGTAGAAATGATCGATGTATTCCTCGAGCTGCGCTTCGGCCGCGAGCAGCGTGTTGATGCGCACGTTCGGCCCGACCAGCGCGCGCAGCTGATCCAGCGCAACGACGTTGAAAATTTCAGTGATCGCGATGGTCAGCGACTGTTCCGCCGCGTCGAACGCGATCGGCAGCAGATGATGGCGGCGTGCGAAATCCTGCGGTGCGAACTTGAGTGCTTCGGGGTCTGCCACCACCTGTGCCAGGTCGATGACTTCGCGGCCGACGGTGCGTGCCATCGTGTCGCGGATCGCGGCGTCGGTGACGAAACCGAGCCGTACGAGCAGCCGCCCCAGCGGCACCGGCGTCACGCGTTGTTCCGCCAGCGCGATATTGAGCTGATCCGGGGTGATCAACTCCTGTTGAACAAGCAATTCTCCAAGACGTAGTTTCTTGCGCTGCTCCGCCACCCCTTTACTCCGCGTTTGCCGCCAGCTGCGAGATCTGCGTCCGCGCCGCCGCGACGCTGAAATGAACATGTCCACCCTGTTCGGCCAGTTCCACCGCACGGCGGTAGAAATGCAGCGCCGATCCGCCGCGGCCGAGGTGCTCGAGTCCAACCGCCACATTGTAGGCGTAATCCGCATTGTCCGGCTGCCGGTGATAGGCCTGAGCATACGCTTCCTGAGCATCGGCCCAGCGTCCTTCGCCGGCATAGACATTTCCCATCGCGAAATAGACGAAGGCCGACGGCTTGCGCGCCAGCAGAAGCTTGAGACGCGCTTCGGCTGCATTCGGATCGCTGTGTCCGAGCAGGTTGATCAATCCCGCCTGGGCCAGCGGGTTTTGCGGATCGATATCGAGAACCCGGCCGTAGCTGCGTGCAGCTTCCTTTTCGTTGCCGGTCTGCGCCGCCGCCGCGGCCAGCCCCAGCAGGGCGTCAGTGTTGAGCGGCTCGGCATGCGCGACACGCCGGTAGAGCGCAAGCGCCCGTTGATAATCGCCGGACTCGTATGCGCCGTACGCCTGAGTCAGTAACGGGTTGATGGTCGGCGTCGGGCCGCCCGGCGTCACCTTGATGGCGTGGTCGGATGACCTGGCGGCGGCCGTTTCCGCCTGTCCGCGGCGGATGCGTTCGGGTGGGCGCTGCCGATTCGCGGGCGTACTCGTTTGTGCTGCGATGGCGACGTGCTGCTGCGTGCTGCGGCGATGCGTCTGCGTCGGCACCGGCACCGCGACTTGCGCTGGCGTCGATGCACCGGCGAACGATGCCGCGGCGGATGGTGCAGCCGGTTTGCCGGGCGCTGACGCAGGCGGCGCCTGCACGGCCGCAGTGTCCGGCGTGGTCGCCACGCGGACCGTGCCGGTCGCGCCGGATGCAGGTATCGCCGGTGGTGTCCCCGCGGTTCCTGAAACGGCCGGCACGTCGGCCGCACGGGCATGCGGCGGCGGTGCCACGGCGGTGTGCGAAGCAGCCGTCACGGGTACCGGCCGTGCGGCTGGTGCGGCACGTGCAACGAACAGGCCCGGATGGGAGATCTGGAGATAAACGTAGGTTCCGTAACCAATCGCGAACAGCGCGGCGGCGATATAGAACGCGAGCATCGGCCGCTCGCGCAGGTAGTCTACGACGAACGTGCCGCGCGCCGGCGCGGACGCCGCAATGAATGCCGACGCCGCCTGGCGCTGTCCGTCATGCACAACGGGTGCGTCGTGTTGCGAGCCATCGTCCCCGGCGGGCGCCATCGGTTCCAGCGTCAGCCCGTCGGCCGCCGTGCAGGCGCCCTCACGGGCGGCCTTTTCCTGACGCTCGCGCGCGGCTTTTTCGAGTGCTTTGATCAGCAGGCTCATTACGGGTTGTCGAACGTCTGCGGGTTGGGCAGGAAGCGCCGGAAATCCTTCAGCTCGTCGGATGCCAGCGACGGATTTTTGATCACTGTCGGGCGCAGGAAGATCACCAGCTCGTTCTTGTTGACCTGCTCGTTGCGGTATTTGAACAGCTCACCCACACCGGGCGTGTTTTCGATTACCGGAACACCGGTGCTGTCACGCTTGACCGTGTCCTCCATCAGACCGCCCATCACCGCCGTCTCGCCGCTCGCGATCTGCAGCACCGACTCCATTTCGCGCACCTGGATTTCAGGCACCAGGTTGCTGATGGTCTGACCGTTGACGATCAGGTTCGGGTTCGGATCCTGCTTGAAGTCGAGGATGCGCGAAATCGTCGGCCGCACGGTCAGCGTGACGTTGCCGTTGGCGTTGATCTGCGGCGTCAGCGTCATGATCACGCCGACCGGCACCGTGTGCGCGGTGGTGTTGAACGTGGTGAGGCTTTGGGTCTGAGTCTGGTTGGTCGACGCCTGCACCGAAAAATAGACGACGTTGTCGACCACTTTCAGGATCGACGTCTGGTTGTTGAGCGCCATCAGCTTCGGGCTCGACAGCACCCGCGTCGTGCCGAACTGCGACAGCAGCTTGATCAGCGCATTGACGTCGCCGACGCTTGACGTGTGATTGACGTAGCCGATCGACGCGAACGGCGGCTGGTTCA
>JBDZVW010000259.1:0-4411 GCA_040255885.1 Betaproteobacteria bacterium | reverse complement strand
CGGTGTCGTAGCAGCCGACGCCGCGGCTGCGCTTCTGCAGGATGCGGTTGCCGAGCGCGATATGGTCGTACTCATCGAGCCGCGGCGGCAGATATTTCAGGAAATCGCGCACCATCCCGTCCCAGCCCTGCGGCAGGTCCTGCGCCACGCCGCCGATGCGATACCAGCCCGGATGCATGCGACCGCCGCAGATCGCCTCGACGATGTCGAACACGCGCTCGCGGTCGGTGAACATGAAGAACACCGGCGACAGCGCACCGAGATCCTGCGCGAACGTGCCGTAGAACACGAGATGGCTGGCGATGCGGAAGAATTCCGCCATCATCACGCGGATCACCTTCACCTTGTCCGGCACCTCGATGCCGGCGAGCTTTTCGACCGCCATCACGTACGGCAGGTTGTTCATCACGCCGCCGAGGTAATCGACGCGGTCGGTGTACGGGATGAAGGTGTGCCACGACTGGCGCTCGCCCATTTTTTCGGCGCCGCGATGGTGATAGCCGATGTCGGGCACCGCGTCGACGATGGTCTCGCCGTCGAGTTGCAGCACGATGCGGAACACGCCGTGCACGCTGGGATGGTTCGGCCCCAGATTGAGAAACATGAAATCGGTGCCGTCGGATTCGCGGCGCATGCCCCATTCTTCGGGATGGAAGCGCAGCGCCTCCTGCTCGGCTTCCTGCTTCTCTTCGGGCAACCGAAACGGCGCCATGTCGGTGCCGCGCGCCGGGTGATCCTTGCGCAGCGGATGGCCGTGCCAGGTGGGCGGCATCAGGATGCGCCGCAAATGCGGATGGCCGTCGAACGTGATGCCGAACATGTCCCACACTTCGCATTCGTACCAGTTCGCGGCGGGCCAGATACCGGTGATTGTCGGCATCGTCAGGTCGGCGGCATCGAGCGCAACCTTGAGACGGATATCGGCGTTGCGCTCGAACGACAGCAAGTGATAGACGACGCTGAACGCGGCCGCCGGCTGGCCGTCGCGATGCGCGCGCGTGCGTTCGTCGATCGCAGTCAGATCGTAGAGCATGCGGTACGGCCGCTCGGTACCGGATTTCAGATAGCGCAGCACGTCGTATACGCTGCTTTTGGCAACCCACTGTGTCGGGATGCCGTCACAGGTCGTCTGCACCGGACCGAGCGCGGTGCCGAAGCGTGTCCGCAGGCCATCCAGCACGTCCGGCTGACGCAGGCTGTCGGGTGTCGCGCCGCCCATCGTCACACCCCGTCCGGCGTGCGCAGCGTGGTCGCGCGCACTCGTTCGGCGCGGTGCAGGTCGCGCTGCGATTCGCGGCCGGGCCGTTGCACGCCTTGCGGACCGATCACCCAGCTCAGCGGCCGCCGCTCCCTGCCGACCGCATCCTGCAGCAGGTTGAGTCCTTGCAGAAACGCATCCGGCCGCGGCGGGCAGCCGGGCACGTAGACGTCCACCGGCAGAAACTTGTCGACGCCCTGCACCACGCTGTAGATGTCGTACATGCCGCCGGAATTGGCACACGAACCCATCGAGATCACCCAGCGCGGTTCCAGCATCTGATCGTAGAGCCGCTGCAGCACCGGCGCCATCTTGATGAATACCGTGCCGGAGATCACGATCAGGTCGGCCTCGCGCGGCGTCGCGCGGATCACCTCGGCGCCGAAGCGCGCGATGTCGTACTTGCTGGTAAAGCTGGTCGCCATCTCGACGTAGCAGCACGACAGGCCAAAGTTGTAGGGCCAGATCGAGTTCTTGCGGCCCCATGCGATCAGGTCCTGCAGCCGTGTCAGCACCACGCTGCGGCGCACCGCGTCCTCGATGCGGCTGCCGTCATCGCCACCCGCTGATTCCGGCATCACCCGCGTCAGCCGCCATCTCATGCCGCCGCCTCGCCGTGGCGGCGGTTGCTATCATGCTGGCGCTGTGCCGGCGTCTCTGTCTGATCGCCCCACTCCAGCGCACCGAGACGCCATAGATAAACCAGCGCCGCGATCAGAATCGCGACAAAAACCACCGCTTCGATATAACCGCTCCAGCCGGCTTCGCGAAATGCGACCGCCCACGCAAACAGGAACAGCGCCTCAACGTCGAAGATCACGAAGAACATCGCAATCAGGTAAAACTTCGCCGACAGCCGCAGCCGCGCCAGGCCGACGGTGACGATGCCGGATTCGAATGGCTGATCCGCGGCACCGGGCGCATGGCGTTCTCCAATCACGTACGACAGTGCGACGATCGCCGCCATCAGCATGATCACCAGGAAGAAATACACCACCAGCGGCCACAGCGGAGCCGTTTGCACGGTGCCGTTCATCGTGCGGCCCTTTTCACGCGGTGCGTGGCTGATGCCGCGCGCGCCGCCGGTCTGCGCGCATGCGGTGCTACGGCGCGGACCCGCGTCCGGCCGCAAAACGGTGCCGTTACATCAATCTCTTCCTTTCTTTCGCGTCTTCTCCTGTTTCTTCCATTTCGCATAGCAATCCATGCCGCAGAAATAGAGAACATAATCGACTGCCTCCTCGCTTTTCGCTTCGGACACCGGAATTTCCCTGTGGCATACCGCGCAAGGCACCGTTTCAGGAGCAGCCGATCGTTTCGACTCTTCCATGTACGCCTCCCGCTTCTTCACAATTCATGGCGTGGACCCGTGCAGCGATGCGGCCGGCGCAACACTGTCTGCCGGCGTCTGCGGGCGAACGGTGCGGCCATAGAATTCGTGCAACCGTGCTTCATAATCACGCGTGATCGGCGTATCCGGATCGTATTCGGGGCTATTACGGATCGCATCACGCGTGACGCTGACGGTAACCGTGCGCTGCGGCCAGTCGATGCCGCTTATCCAGCGCGTCGCCACCAGCGCCTTGCGGCCACCCGGCCACCAGTTGGTGGGATCGATGACCAGATAGCGGATATCCCATGCCTCATCGTCGAAAATGAAATCCTCGACATGCCCGATACCGTCGTCGGCCGCCAGTACGTGATAGCCCTTCACCCGTTCGGCGCTGCGCAGCCGGGAATCCTCGGAACGCCGGTCGGTGTCGCGCAATACGCGTTCGCGCTTCTGTGCTGCGACAGACGGTGACGGCGCGGCGCGCGGCGCCAGCCCGGGTGCCAGCATCGGATAACCCGACAGTCCCCACAGGTACGGTCCGCCCCAGTAAACCGGATAACCGAAATAGCGCAGATGTTCGAGCTCATGCTGACGGGAGACCGGCTTTTGCGTGTCGATATCGGGGCTTTCCTTCACCTGCTCGCGTGTCAGCGTGACGTGGATCTGACGTTCGCTGCCGGCGGTGCGCACGACCGAAAACGGCGAGATCAGCACCTTGCGTCCCGGCAACCAGTTGCCGGTATCGATCACCAGATCACGGATGCCCCATGCTTCGTCATCGAAATAAACGTCTTCGGCCGATCCGACGTCGCCGTCGGAAGCGCTGATCGTGTATCCGTGCAAATCGTTCAGGCTGCGTAACATCGCTGCTGCTCCTGTCGGCTCCGATATTCCGTACGACAAGCCGCTTCCGCGCATCGTTCGCCGATCATCGCGTCTTGGCCCGAAGTCACGATCGCGAACGTGGCCCGCACCGCGTTTTCGCGGTCTTCAGTCATTCGCCTTCCGCAATGCCGATCCGCGGTGTATTGCGACGTGATCGCTCTTGTCGCTCTTGATTTCATACTGCGGCGCGTCGCGGCTCGCGCGATGAATGTAGCCCTTGTAATCGACGTCCCGGGTATGGACCTTGATGATCCTGCCGCTGACGCGCCCGGCCTCCGAATTCCAGGTCACGTGATCGCCGATCTTGAACGTCTGTCCCAGCACGGTGCGTCTTCTGCGAAGGAATTTCATGAGATGCCGCCTTTCTAGGCGTCGGTGAATTGTGCCCCGCCCGGCTGCGCCTTCGCCGCAGCGGGTGCGCTGACGGGATCGCTGAAATCGTCGGTCCAGTGCCAGTCGGCGATCTCCGGCAGGTCGGTGAAATGCTGCAGGATGTAAGCCTGATGCTCGCGCAGCTTGCGATGGAGATAATCGACCACGTCGGATGTTTCCGAACGCAGACGCGGCACGTATTTCAGCGCCTCGATCGCAAGATGAAAGCGGCTGATGCGGTTGAGCACGACCATGTCGAACGGCGTGGTGGTGGTGCCCTCGTCGATGAAGCCGCGCACATGGAAGCGTGCCTCGTTGGCGCGCCCGTGCACCATGCTGTGAATCGCCCAGGTGTAGCCGTGATGGGCGAACACGACGTCGACCGAGTCGGTGAACAGCGCGTTGAACGCGTCGTTGTCCATGCCGTGCGGGTGCAGTCCGGGACTCATCATCACGCCAAGGTCGACGATATTGACGACCCGCACCCTGACGTCCGGCACGTATTTGTGCAGCAGCCACGCAGCGGCGCAGGTTTCGGTGGCCGGCACGTCGCCGACGCAGGC
>JBDZVW010000258.1:0-4413 GCA_040255885.1 Betaproteobacteria bacterium | reverse complement strand
TGTTCCCTACCGCGTGAAGCACGGCCCGTTCCCTCCCGACCGCCGCGGCGCCTCCCCGGTGCCCGTTGTTCGTTTTTTTATTGTTGTAGGCAAATAGTTTACACTCACCCACCACGCATATGAACGCCCTTTCGCACAAACCTCTGATCGTCGGCGTCACCGGTGGCATCGCCGCCTACAAGGCGGCGGAGCTGGTGCGCCTGCTCGTCAAGGCCGGTATTGCGGTGCAGGTGGTGATGACCGACGCCGCGCGCGGCTTTGTCGCACCCGCGACTTTTCAGGCGCTTTCCGGACGCCCGGTGTTCAGCGACATGTGGGACGCGCGCATCGACGACAGCATGGCGCACATCGAGCTGTCGCGCGGCGCCGCCGGCATCGTCGTTGCGCCGGCCACCGCCGATTTCATCGCCCGCCTGGCGCACGGGCTTGGAAACGATCTGCTCTCCACGCTGTGCCTGGCACGCGAATGCCCGCTGCTGATCGCGCCGGCGATGAACCGCCAGATGTGGGAAAACGCCGCCACGCAACGCAACGTCGCGCAACTGGCGCGCGACGGCGTGATGCTGGCCGGTCCCGCGGCCGGCGACCAGGCGTGCGGCGAAACCGGCTTCGGACGCATGGTCGAACCGCAAGCGGTTTTCGATGCCGCGCAATCCTTTTTTCAGCCGCAACTGCTGGCCGGCCGCAAGGTTCTGATCACCGCCGGCCCGACTTTCGAAGCGATCGACGCGGTGCGCGCGATCACCAATCGCAGCTCCGGCAGGATGGGTTATGCGGTGGCGCGGGCCGCGCTGGAATCCGGCGCGCAGGTGACGCTGGTATCGGGTCCGACGGTGCTGACGCCGCCGGCAGGGGCGACAGTGATACCGGTCGAAAGTGCACAGCAGATGTTCGATGCGGTCAAACGTCACATCGACGGACATGACGTCTTCATCGGCGTTGCCGCGGTCGCCGACTATCGCGTCGACAAGCCCAGCGCGCAAAAGATCAAGAAGGAAAAGACGCGCGATCTCGATCTGCGGCTGGTGCCGAATCCGGACATCCTGGAATATGTCGCGAACCTGCCGCAGCCGCCGTTCTGTGTCGGCTTTGCCGCCGAAAGCGAAAAACTCGCGCAGCACGCTCAGGCCAAGCGCCGCCGCAAGAAACTGCCGCTGATCGCAGCCAATCTGGCGCAGCATGCGATCGGCGCCGACGACAACGAACTGACGCTGTTCGACGATGACGGTGCGCATCATTTGCCGCGCGCGCCGAAGATCGAACTCGCGCGCAGACTTGTCGCACACATCGCGCGACTTCAGGCAGCAGCGCATACATCACGCAAAAAAACATGATCCGGCACCAATGAAAACCATAGCCGTCAAAATCCTCGACCAGCGCCTGCGCTCGCAAATGCCGCACTACGCGACACCCGGGTCCGCCGGGCTTGACTTGCGCGCCTGCATCGACGCGCCGATCACACTGGCGCCGGGCCAGACGGAACTGATTCCGTCCGGTATCGCAATCCACCTCGGCGATCCGGCGCTGGCGGCGATGATCCTGCCGCGCTCCGGTCTCGGCCACAAGAACGGCATCGTGCTCGGCAACCTGGTCGGACTGATCGATTCCGATTACCAGGGTCAGATCTTCGTTTCCACCTGGAACCGCGGAACGGCGCCGTTCGTGCTCAATCCGCTGGAGCGGCTGGCGCAAATGGTGATCGTGCCGGTGGTGCAGGCAAACTTCAACGTGGTCGACGAATTCACTGAAAGTCATCGCGGCGCCGGCGGCTTCGGCAGCACCGGGCGCTGACGGCTTCGCATCGGAACGCCGCGAAACGAGCTTCGGAATGTCGCCATTTCGATTTCTCACCGCAACGGCAGGCGCATTGCTGGGCGCCGCAACCGCCTGCGCGCAGCTGCCGGAAACCACGCTTGTCGCCGGCAATCAGCACGTCACCGTCGAAATCGCGCGTTCGCTGCACGAGCGTGAAACCGGACTGATGCACCGGCACGCTCTGCCGCCGGATCACGGCATGCTGTTCGTGTTTCCATCGATTTCGTACATCGGCATGTGGATGGTCGATACCTACATTCCACTGTCGGTGGCGTTCATCGATGCACAGGGCAACATCATCAACATTGAAAACATGGAACCGCTGACGCGCGACGTTCACTACGCCGCACGCCCGGCGAAGTATGCGCTGGAAATGAGCCGCGGCTGGTTCAGCCGCCACGGCATCCAGCCCGGCAGCAGGATCGGCGGCGTGACCGCCGTTGCGCCGCTGCTGCACTGATTCCATTGCCCGCATTGGCAGCGCTTCGCTGCATCCGTTTCATCAGTGATGCCATCAGTCGAAGCCGAATGTGTAGTACAGGTCGACCGCATTGTCGGTGCCGGCGCGGCTCACCAGCGACAACCGGCGCGTCAGTTCGTAGGTAAACTTGACGACGTTCTGCGCGGTCGCAGTGCTTTGTTCGTACGACAGGTAGAGACGGTCGGACAACCGCTTGCCGAGCGTCACGATCTGCGACGTCACGGTGCTGCTGTTGTCGGACGACAGGCTGCCCGCCACCGTACTCGTCGGCAGACGCGTGGTGTCGGACAGCGTGCCCTGCGAGATCGAAAACTCGTCGAAACCCAGGCTGTGGGCGAGGCGCTGCGGGATGCCGCCTTCCTGGCCGCCGAAAATCGCGCTCGCCGCCGCCAGCAGCAGCGCGGAATTCGCGCCGCCGCCCTCGAGCGAACGGCCGGTCACGATCCACGACAGCTTCTCGTCGTCCGGCACGTTCGGGTCGGAAATCAGACGCACGTGCGGCTTCGCCACCGTGCCGGTGACTTCGACGCCGGCCTCGACCGGCAGGTTCTCGCGCACGGCGACGACGTTGAGTCCCGGATTGTTGACGGGCCCCTGAAAATTGACGATGCCGCGCTTGATCGTGAGCTTGTGTCCATACGCGTCGTAGGTGCCGTCGACCGCACGGATCGAGCCGGTTGCGCGCAACGGGCCGCTGCCGTTCGACACCAGATGCAGTTCGCCGGCCAGGCGAGTATCGAGCCCGCGGCCGGTGAAATAAAGCCGGCGGCCGAGATCGACGACGACGTCGAACTTGAAGCGCGTGCGCCGCTGCGCCGCCGGCGCGCGACCCATCACGACGACGTCATCGGACAGCGCCGGCGGCGGCTGGCGCGGCACTTCGATGCGGCCGGCATCGGCGGTCAATTTGCCGGTGACGCCGAGCTCATCCGGGGCAATCGTCACCTGCATCGCTCCGGACCCCAACAGCCAGCGATCCGGACGCGCCAGCAGCGCCAGATGCGTTGCGTCGATGGTGAACGCGCCACGCCGGTCAGCCAGCGTCAATGTGCCGCTCGCGCTGACGCGGCCGGGTTTTGCCGTGAGCTCCGCCACTTTCAGTTTCAGATTGCGCGACGGCGGAAGACTCGGCCGCGTCTGGAACACCAGCTCTCTCAACGTCAGCCGGTCCTGATCGAACACTGCATGCAGTGCGCCGTCGACCAGTGCGACACCCTGGTCGGGCAGTGCGATCGCCAGCTTCGTTCCGTCAACTTTTCCGGTCGCACGCGGTGCCGCCGCCGTCCCACCGAGCGTGACGTCGGCCGTAAGCTCGCCGGCAGTCTGCAGACCGGGCTGGAGGTACGGACCCAGCCATTGCAGCGTCGGGACACGGACATCAACATGCCCCGAAAGCGGTGCATCGCGTGCCAGCTGCCAGCCACCCTGCGCGCCGCGTGCCAGCCGTACGTTGGCCCGCCCGGCAACCGTTCCGAGTCCGCTGCCGCGCACGTCGAGCACCACATTCACGCGATCCTGCGCCGCCGTTACATCAATCTTCAGCGTCTGCAGGCCGAGCACCTGCGGCTGATCGCCTTCGAGCGTCACGTCGCCGCTCTCCCGATGCAGCTCGACGCTGCCATCTACGGTCTTGCCGATGGTCACGTTCCAGCTTCCGCCAAGCGTCAGCGTCGATGCGATCGGCATCGCGTCCGCCCCGTGCGTGCGTGCAATGCGCAGGCCGGTAAGATTGCCGCGTGCGACGATGCTGCGCGGCGTCCATTCGGTCGCCGCCAGGTGCACGTGCCCGCGGGCGCCCTGCAGATCGGCCGCTCCGAGCACGATGCGCGACGCACTCACCGCAAGGCTGGCCGGTGCCGCCAGCGCGATCAGTGTCTGCCGTTGCGCATCCATCAACGCCAGCCGCTCCAGCTTGCCTTTCCACGCCAGGCCCCGCTCCAGACCGCCGCGCGCGGCCAGCGCGAGTGTGTGCCCGCCGGTGAGTCCGGCGTGCAAGTCGAGTTGATGCGCGCTGCGCGTACCGGATATTTTCAGCGTCGAAGTGTCAACCAGCGGCGGGTCGGCAGGATTGCGCTTATAGCCCGCGAGTGTCGCGGTGACGTCAACCCGTCCGTTCG
>JBDZVW010000257.1:0-4422 GCA_040255885.1 Betaproteobacteria bacterium | reverse complement strand
GCGCGCGCCAGCGTCAGGCGCCGCTTCATGCCGCCGGAGAGCGCCAGGATGCGGGCGCCGGCGCGGTTATCCAGCGCCGCGAATTTCAGCAATTCGGGGATGCGCTGCTCGAGCGTCGCGCGCGACAGGCCGAAATAGCGTCCGTAGACAACGAGATTCTCGCGTACCGTGAAGTCGGGATCGAGATTGTCCATCTGCGGCACGACGCCGACCCGCAACCGGGCCTGGCGCGCCTCGCGCGGAACCGGCACGCCGAACATCGCGATGTCGCCGGCGTCCGGTTCGCTCAACCCCAGGCACAGCCGCAGCGTCGTGGTCTTGCCCGCGCCGTTGGGTCCGAGCAGGCCGAAACATTCCCCGCGGCTCAGTTCGAGATCGACGCCGGCGACGACTTCCATCGTGCCGTACGACTTGCGCAGGCCGTGCACCGCGAGGATCGGCATCCCGCTGTCGGCCGCGCCTTCACCCGGCACAGTAGCGGCTGACCAGGCGATTCAGGATGTGCAGCCGGCCATGAAAGAAATGCCCACTGCCGGGGACCACCACGACCGGCAGGTTCTGCGGACGCACCCACTCGAACACCGATGTCAGCGGCACCACGTCATCGACCTCGCCGTGGATCACCAGCGTTTCGGCCGGCACCTCGCCGGTCTCGAAGCGGCTCACCGCCGGCGCCACCAGCACCAGCCGCTCTGCATCGATCTGCCTGACCACCCGTGTCTGAACGTAACTGCCGAACGAGAATCCGGCGAGTGTGACCGGCAGTTCGCCGAATTTTTCCTGTGCGTAGCGTACCACCGTCAGCAGATCCTCGGTTTCGCCGATCCCCTTGTCATGCACACCGGCGCTTTGGCCGACGCCGCGGAAGTTGGGCCGCAGTGCGGCGTAGCCGAGCGCGAAAAAAGTTTTCGCCAGCGTCTGCACCACCTTGTTCTCGTTGGTGCCGCCCATCAGCGGATGCGGATGCGCGATCAGCGCGATGCCGTGCCGCGTTTCGCCGGGATCGTTGAGGAGCGTGTCGATCGCGCCGGCCGGACCGGGGATCAGCAGCTGATGGAGTGTCGATGGGTGCAAAACGGCTTCGGATCTCAGATTTTCAGACGCTCCACCACGCGCCCGTTCTGCAGGTGTTCGCTGATGATCTCGTCGACGTCTTCCTCGTCGACATAGGTGTACCATACCGCTTCCGGATAAACCACCATCACCGGTCCTTCGTCGCAGCGGTCGAGGCAGCCCGACTGGTTGATGCGGATTTTGCCGGGGCCGGAAAGCTTCAGCGCCTTGATCCTGTCCTTCGCGTACTGGCGCATTTTCTGCGAACCATGGTCATTGCAGCAGCGCTCGCCGTTGTCGCGCTGATTGCAGCAGAAAAAGACATGCTTGCCGTAATAACTCACCACGAATCCAAAGTGAAACAAAAACAATATTATATCGCAGCGCTGCCAGCGCTACGCGTGCCGTATTCGGAAAGCGAATTTTGAGGGACGACAAAGGGCAAGGTGGCAGGGACGGTTTCACCTGTCGACAGGAACGGACAATTGGCGACCTTTCATGCGCCGCCCACCACCCCGTCCGCCTTCGCGGACGCCCCTCCTCGATAAGGAGGGGAGAACTCATGCGGCCATTCATCACCTCATTTTTATCCCCTCCTGTTTTTAAGGAGAGGAGGGAGCGAAGCGGAAGGGGTGGTGGACGGCGGCGCACGGGATCACTGCAGTGGCGGCAAGTATCGCATCAATGAACCGCCTGCCACCTGCCGGTGGCTGCCAGCCACGTCAGCGTGGCAAACGGCCACGATACCGACAGCGTACGGGCAATCCGGTGCAGGCGCAGGTAATGGCTGTGGGTTTCGTCGACCAGCAGCGGCAGCACCGCATGATACGGATTGTCGGGCGCAAGATTGACGACCACCACCGCGACGATGATGCACGCAGCGGTGAGCCATATTTGTACCGCACGCCGTGTCAGCAGGCACGGATACAGCAGCAGGCCGCCGGCGGAGAGCCCCAGCACGGCACCCGGCGTTGCCCAGATGAAGGGCGCAGTCTCGCCGAGTATCGCGTCGGACACGGTTTTGATCGCCAGCCCGCCGACGATCAGGCCGATGGCGGCGCTGAAACGATGGTGTCCGTCGCGCATCAGCGATGCGATCAGCAGGCCGATACCCAGCGTATTCAGCGCCACCGCCGCCGCCTCCGTGAGAATGAACAGTTGCGGCGTGTAATCCGCGCGCGTCGGCAGTTGAAGCAAATCGCGCAGATCGCCGGTGTCGAACAACTGGGGGCCGGCATACAGGTGCGTCGCCAGCCACGCGGCAATCATCACGATTCCGACGTCGACGGCGGCGCCCGGCAGGAACATGCGGTTGCGAATCGCGGCGAGTGCGCGGCCCGTGAACTGCGGCACGCTGGCCAGCGCGGCGACACCGGCGCCGACGGTGGCGCCGGCGACGTTGATCACGATGTCGAGGCTGGACGACACGCGTGCCGGCAGGAACATCTGCAGGCTTTCCATGGCGAGACTCAGCAGTGCGGCGCCCACGATTGCCGCGACCAGCGCCGGGGCTGATCCCAGCGCTCGGCGCCAGGCCAGCCACGCCAGCACGCCGAATGGCACGTAGCCCAGAAAATTGAAGACGATGTCGTTGAGCGTGAAGTAGCGCGGCGGCTCGATCAGGAATCTCAGAATTTCGTCAGGCGGCATACGCCAGCCGGTAAACGGTTGCAGGCTGGCATAAACGACGACTGCCGTGTACGCTAGCGTCAGATAGCCGAACAGCCGCGACCGATTTCTATCATGGTGATGACTCTGCTGCAGATCGTATGTGGCGTAGTGTTCCTGCATCGGAAAAAAACGTGTATTTCCCGGAAATTCGCGGGTCTGCCTGCGACGGACAATGAGATTCTACGATATCTTCAACGGTGACGCCGACGGCATCTGCGCGCTGCATCAGCTGCGGCTCGCGGAACCGCGCCCGGCGGTGCTGGTCACCGGCGTCAAGCGTGACATCGCACTGCTGGGCCGCGTTACTATCGTGCCGGGCGACGAACTGACCGTATTCGACGTGTCGCTCGACAAAAACCGGGATGCACTGCTGCGTGCGCTCGAGGACGGGGCGCGCGTTCAGTGGTTCGACCACCATTTTCCGGGAACGATCCCGCGGCATCCGGCGCTGCAGACGTTCATCGATCCTGCCGCCGACGTTTGCACCAGTCTGATCGTCGACCGCCATCTCGGCGGGCGTTACCGCGCGTGGGCGGTGGTCGCGGCGTTCGGTGACAATCTGGCCACCGCGGCGCGACGCGCGGCGCAACCGCTGAAACTGACGGAAGATGCGCTGCATCGGCTGCAGGAATTGGGCGAATGCCTCAATTACAACGCCTATGGCGAAAGCGTCGATGATCTGCATTACCATCCGGCCGATCTCTACACAACGCTCGCGCGCTATCCCGATCCGTTCGATTTCATCATCGACGAGCCGGTGTTCGATGTGCTGCGCACCGCCTGTGCCGATGATCTGGCACTTGCCTCATCGGTCACGCCTGCATTCCAGACCGGCAATTGCGTCAGCTTCGTACTGCCGGCGGCGGCCTGGAGCCGGCGCATCAGCGGGTTGTTTGCAAACCGGCTGGCGCACGACCACCCGGCGCGCGCGCATGCGGTCATGACCCTGGGTGCCGGTGGCTACGTCGTCAGCGTACGGGCACCGGTATCGCGGCCGGAAGGAGCGGACGAGCTGTGCAGGAAATTCGGCGGCGGCGGCCGCAAGGCGGCGGGCGGGATCGACTTCCTGCAGGAAGCGGACGTGGATCGCTTTTATACGGAATTCCAGAAGATGTACTCGTGAGTGCGGCGCCGTAATCGCGTGGCACCGAATCGGGAAGGAGGAATACGATGGTGCAACCAGGCCGGGAACGTGCCGCGCTGCTGCTGATGGACTTGCAGCGCGGCATCATCGAAAACTACGCGGATGCCGGGTTCCTGGCACGCATCAAGCCGGCGATCGCCGCTGCACGAGCCACCGGATTGCCGGTGATCTGGGTAAGAGTCGTTTTTCGAAGCGGCCATCCCGAAGTATCGCAGCGCAACCAGCAGTTCTCGACGCTCAGGCAGGCCGGACGCCTGATCGAGGGTGACGAGCAAAGTGCGATTCATCCCGCGCTCGGCCGCGAGCCGGGAGACGTGGTCGTGACGAAGCGCCGTGTCGGCGCCTTCTCCGGCAGCGATCTCGACGTCGTGCTGCGCGCGGCCGACATCAACGCGCTGGTGCTCGCCGGCATTTCGACCAGCGGCGTGGTGCTGTCCACCGTGCGCCTGGCTGCCGATCTCGACTATCGTCTGACGGTGCTGAAGGACGGCTGCGCCGATGCCGATCCGGAAGTGCACCGCGTGTTGACGGAGAAGGTTTTTCCGCGGCAGGCG
>JBDZVW010000256.1:0-4447 GCA_040255885.1 Betaproteobacteria bacterium | reverse complement strand
CTGACGCGCTGTCCCGGCAGCGGCAGCAGCGCCAGCACGCCGTCGCGGCGAAACCACTGGAATGCGACACCATCGTGCGGGCGCTGCGCGGTGAAATTGGCGACTACCGCACGCTGGCGATAGGCATGGCGGACGGCCGGCAATTGCGCCTGCGTGCGCACCCAGGAATCCGCGCCGTCGGCACCGACCGCCAGCGCCGCGGTCAGTTGCCTGCCGTCGGCCAGCGTCAATCGTGCAGCATCCGGCGTCCATTCGAGCGCGGCGCAATGCGCCGGACAGAATATCCGAAGGTTGCGCTGTGAGGTCAGACGCTGCCACAACGCGTGCTGCAACTGGCGGTTCTCGGCGATGAACGCGAGTTCCGACAATCCTGCGTCGTAAGCATCGAATGTGATTTTCGAACCGCGGGCGTCACCGAAAATGCGCATCTCGCGCACCGTTTCGATACGGCCGGACGGGAACGGCCATGCATCACAGGCTTCCAGGAATTGTGCCGATCCCGGGCTTACCGCATAGATGCGTCTGTCCCAGGTGCCGTCGTCGGGCGGCACCTGCGGCGCAGCGGGCGCAATCAGCGCCAGCCTGAGATCGGCACCGGCCAGCGCCGCGGCGAAGCTCGCACCGACCAGTCCCGCGCCGGCGATGATGACATCGAATTCCATGACCACTGCACTCCGAACGAGACTGCAGTGTAATGCGCGCACGACCCGGCGGCAAACGCGCATCCGGCGCAACCGCGGCGCCGGCGGAGGCAGGCGCCGGAGGTGCTGCGCGCCGCCGTATCAGGCCGCTTTCCGGTGCCCTTTCACGTACATGCTCTCGTCGCGCAACTGCTTGTCGAGCAGCTTGACGCACGCGTACATTGCATCGATATGCGGCGTCGGCGTTTCGGTAAGCCGCCCCAGTTCCGCCACCGACCCCACCAGCGCGTCGACTTCCAGCGGCCGCCCGGCTTCCACGTCCTGCAGCATCGACGTTTTGTGCTTGCCGACTTTTTCGGCACCGGCGATGCGCTTCTCCAGCGAAACGCGAAATTCGATGCCGAGCTTGTTCGCGACAGCCTGCGCTTCACGCATCATTGCCGCCGCCAGTTCGCGCGTCAGCGGATACTGGCAGATATCGACCAGCGTCGCATGCGTCAGCGCGCTGATCGGATTGAAGCTCAAATTGCCCCATGCCTTGAGCCAGATTTCGGAGCGGATGCTGGACAGAACCGGCGATCTGAAACCAGCGTGCGTCAATGTGTCCGATACCAGTTTCACGCGCTCCGAAGCGACGCCGTCGAGCTCGCCGACCGGAAAGCGGTCGCCCTCGTGCTGATGCACGACACCGGGGGCCGGGACTTCGCCTGCCGGATAAACGACGCAGCCGATGATGCGCCCGGCATCGATGTGGCTTGCGATCACGCCGTCCGCATCGAGCGTCTCGAGGTGCCTGCCCTCGAACGGCCCGCCATGCTTCTGAAAGTACCACCACGGCAGCCCGTTCTGCACGGTGAGCACCATCGTATGCTCATCGAACAGTTGAGGCATGTCATGCGCCACGCTGCCGATCACGTGCGCTTTCAGCGCCAGGATCACCAGATCCTGTTTGCCCGCTTCGGCAAAATTGTCGGTGGCGCGCACGTTCTTCGCCAGCCATTCGCGGCCATCGTGTGAAATCAGCTTGAGACCGTTGCGCTGGATCGCGGCGAGATGCGCGCCCCGATCGATCAGCGTGACGTCCTCGCCCGAAAGCGCCAGCCGTGCGCCGAGCAGTCCGCCGATCGCGCCGGCACCCACGACACAAATCTTCATCCTGCTGCCCTCCAAATGTGCGTGATGCGTTCGTAAAACGATTATCCTGTTATTGCGATTCGTAACGATTGCTCAATGTTCCGATACCGTCTATCGTCACCTCGATCGTGCTGCCCGGTTTCATCGACCCCACACCGACCGACGTGCCGCAGCAGATCACGTCACCCGGCATCAATGTCATGTCCTGCGAAATCATG
This sequence comes from Betaproteobacteria bacterium, assembly GCA_040255885.1. Taxonomy (GTDB): domain Bacteria; phylum Pseudomonadota; class Gammaproteobacteria; order Burkholderiales; family JBDZVW01; genus JBDZVW01. Next base: position 2,454 of record JBDZVW010000256.1, on the reverse strand, counting down.
CTCACCAGCCGCAGCGGCGGAATGATCATGTCGGACACTGGATAATTCTGCCGCTCCTGCCCGTTCAGCACCGTTTTCACACTGAGCGCCATTGGATCGAGTCCGGTCGCCACCACCGGACCGAAAACGCCGAACGTGTCATAGCTTTTCGCACGGACCCACTGCGCAAACGATGCGTCACGATTGATGATCTCGGCCGCGGTCACGTCGTTGATGCAGGTATGGCCGAATATGTGTCGCGCCGCGTCGGCCTCGCTCACCGCCTTGCAACGGCGGCCAATCACGATACCGAGTTCGCCTTCGAACACCACCTTGCCGTCGAACGACGCGGGCTTGCGGATAACCTCGTTGGACGCAAGGAATGAACTGGCCGCCTTGAGCAGATAGAGCGGCTCCGCCGGAATCGCCGCATTCAACTTCGTGGCGAGCGCGCGGAAATTGTTCCACAGCGCGAGCATCTTGCTCGGAACGGTCGGCGTCAGCAGCTTGACCTCGGCCAGCGCAAGCGTCTCGCCGGTGGGCACGGGACTGTCGAACATGTTGCCGCGATGAACGGTGATGGTGTCGCCCTGCAAGGTTCCGAATCCGGTCTTGCCTCCATACTCGAATCGCAGCCAGTGCGCCATCGCCTTTCCTTTTTATATTACGGAATCAAAATTCACATTGAAAAAAGCAGTGTAATGCCGCCCCGACCGAATTGCAAATAGGTTTCAACAGTATGATTAATAATGAATAAGTGTCGCATTCACAAATCCTGAATCTTGACAACATTCCCCTCTGACTTTAGACTTCGACGCCTTTCGATGGCGAATTAGCTCAGTGGTTAGAGCAGCGGAATCATAATCCGTTGGTCCGGGGTTCGAATCCCTGATTCGCCACCACCCCTCTTTGTAAGTCCCTGATTCGACTAAGACCGTTTACTGGTAAGGCTTTCAAGACGGCGGGTGTTCCCACAATTTGTTCCCACAAAAATGTGGGAACGCGTTAGAATTCCGCACGTGGGGATGAAAACAAAAACCGGTTCAGTTCGGTACCTGCAGCGCAAGAGAAACATGTTCTATGCGCGTGTGCGGGCGCCCCAGGATCTCTGCAGTGGTGCCAACGACGAGATCTGGCGAAGCCTTGAGACCTCTGACCGCCGCGAAGCCTTAGTGCGCCTGCCGGCCGCCGTTGCAGCCATCCGAGCCGAGTTTGAGGCGCGACGAGCCGCACTGGGCCGTTATCGGGGAGTGAGCGCTCCCAAACCCGTCACTGTCGAAGAGTTTGAAAAGATCGCTGCCCTGTGGATTCGGTCATGTTTGATCACCGACGAGCAAGACCGCGCCGAAGGACTCGACGATGAAGAATATGATGCGCTAACGGAGCAGCTGGCCCAGGGCGAAGAGGGACTGGGTAAGGCCATGGCGCGTGGCGATGTGAAAACCATCGACCCGGCCCTTTCAAATCTTCTTCACATGCTTGGTCGCAGTCTGCCTACTGATCCAACAAAACAGCGCCGAATTCGTTATCAGTTTTTACAAGCTGCCCTTAAGGTTTTTCAACTACGCAAAGCCAGGCACGAGGGCAAGCTTGTCGACGTAGATGAAGCTGTGCCCGAAGACTCCGTTTATAACCCGCCAGAAAACAGCCAGGCAGGCCCAGGCACCGCCGGCGTTCTAACGTTCGAGCAAGCGTTCAAGGCTTGGAAGGAATCGGTAACAGGCAGACCAACCACTACGGTGCTCGGATATCGTCAAGCCTGGTTCGCATTGCAAAAAGAACTGGGGCACGACAACGCGCGACTGATAACGCGTTCGGACCTCGAGGAGCACGCAAAAGCATTACAAAGCAAGGCGCAACGTCTTTCCTGGAGAACAGTGCGCCGTCGACTCAGCATGATCCGCACAATTCTTGTGGCGTCCGGCATCGACACTGGCTCGCGCGTCAAAATCATTAAGCCAGCCGCTGAAGCTAAAAAGCGCATCCCCTTCTCCGTGGAAGATCTCGAAGTAATCTTTTCAAATCCAGTCTTTGTGCAAAACAAACGCCCTAACGGCGGAGGTGGAGAGGCTGTGGTGTGGTTGCCTACGCTTGCGTTTTTTACAGGTGCCCGGCTGGAAGAGCTTGCCCAGCTACGCGCCGACAATGTTAAAAACGATGGCAAACTCGGTCACTACCTTAACCTTGAGCGATCAGATGACCAACAGCTAAAAACTGACGTTAGTGAACGTCGTGTGCCAGTGCATCAAAAACTGATTGACCTTGGGTTCGTTGGCTACGTTGATAGCGTTCGTGCCAAAGATTCGAAAGGCAGGCTGTTTCCGGATCTGAAAAAAGACACAAAGGGAAAGTGGAGTGGAAATTGGAGCAAGTGGTGGAATCCGTTCGCGTTGAGAAAGCGCGGCATACTTGATAGTCGCCTTACGTTTCACAGTTTTCGGCATCTGTTCAAAGATCTCTGCCGTGAGGCTGGCA
>JBDZVW010000255.1:0-4463 GCA_040255885.1 Betaproteobacteria bacterium | reverse complement strand
CATCCAGCCGGCGTCTTCGGATTTGCCGGATTTGGATTTGAGAAAGCCGAGCATGAGGGCAATATCGAAAGCGGGGATTGTCCATCGGCCGTGAGAAAAAAACCAGCGCGATGGTGATCGGTTACAATTCTAATGGCAATGCCGGCCACCGGCCACCCCGACACACAGGAACCCTGCCCTTGAACAGCGTGCGCGGTCATTCATATCCAATCCTGCCTTCAGTGCGTATCCGGGTATTGCTGATGTTGATGCTGGGCTGCCTGCTGCTGGCGGCCAATGCTCGAGGCGCGGATAGCGACGGCACCGACATCCGGCTGTCAAACGGCATGCGCGTGATTTTCAAGCCCGATCACCGTTCGCCGGTCGCGGTTTCGCTGCTGTGCTACCGCGTCGGCAGCATGGACGAGTTCAATGGCACCACCGGCGTTGCGCATGCGCTGGAGCACATGATGTTCAAAGGCACGCCGGACGTGCCGGCAGGACAGTTTTCGCGACTGATCTCCGCCGCCGGCGGACGCGAGAACGCGTTCACCGGCAAGGACGCCACCTGCTATTTCGAGATACTGCAGAAATCGAAACTCGATCTCGCGCTTCGGCTGGAGGCGGATCGGATGACGCATCTGACGCTCGCGGCGTCCGATTTTGCCGAAGAAATCAAGGTGGTGATGGAAGAGCGGCGCATGCGCACCGACGATCAGCCGCATGCGCTGGTTTACGAACATCTGATGGCGGCCGCATTCATGGCCAATCCGTACCGCCGGCCGGTGATCGGCTGGATGAACGATCTTGAACATCTGCAGATTCAGGACGTGCGGCGTTTTTACCATGAATGGTACGCACCGGACAACGCGGTGCTGGTGATCGTCGGCGATTTCAAGCCGGATGACGCATTCGCACGGGCACGCCGCTATTTTGGCGACATCAAGTCGCGCCAGTTGCCTATTCGCAAGCCGCAGGTTGAGCCGCCGCAGCGCGGTATCCGGCGCATTGCGGTGAAAGCGCCGGCGGAGCTGCCGTTCCTGCTGATGGGTTGGCACGTGCCGGTGCTGCGCGACGCGAAGACCGACTGGGAACCGTACGCGCTCGACGTGCTGGTCGGAGTGCTCGACGGCAACGGCGCGGCGCGGCTGCCGCGCGTCCTGGTGAAGGAGAATGGCGTCGCGAACGACGTCGATGCCGGCTACAGCGACACCTCGCGCGGCCCCGGCATGTTTTACGTGAGCGCGACGCCGGCGATCGGCAAGACGGTGCCGCAGACCGAAGCCGCGGTGCGTGCGCTGCTGCAGCGGCTGATCGACAACGGCATCACGCCCGACGAGCTGGCGCGCGTCAAGGCGCAGGTCGTTGCCGACCAGGTGTACGCGCGTGATTCCATTTTCTTCCAGGCACGCCAGATCGCGATGACCGAAATGGCCGGCATCCCGTATACCACGCTTGATCTGCAGATCGAAAAGCTCAAGCAGGTGACGGCCGAGCAGGTGCAGCAGGTCGCAAAAAAATATCTGAAGGACGACAACCTGACGCTCGCCTACCTTGTGCCGCAACCGCTGCACGGACGCAAGCCGGCGCCGCAGCACGGAATTCCGCATGAAGTTCATTAACTTCGTCATCGCGCTGGCGCTGTGTGCGGCGGGCACGGTGTGGGCGATGCCGGCGATTCAGCAGTGGCACACCGCGAGCGGCGCGCGCGTGCTGTTCGTCCAGAACAAGGATCTGCCAATCCTCGACGTCAGCATCGATTTTCCGGCTGGGTCCGGCTACGATACCGCCGCAACATCGGGCCTTGCCAATCTGACGCAGCACATGCTGCGGCTCGGTGCCGGCGGCATGAGCGAAGACGACATTTCGCGCAAGCTGGCCGATATCGGTGCCGAACTGTCCAGTCGTTTCGGTCGGGACCAGGCCGGCCTTGCGCTGCGCACGCTCGCCGATGCGCCGATACGGGAGCAGGCGCTCGATGTTTTCACCCGTGTGCTGACGCAACCGGAATTTCCGGAGGCGGTGCTCAAGCGCGAGCGCGGCAGACTCGTCGCCGCGCTCGAAGACGCCGACACACGGCCGGGAACGATCGCGAGTCACACCTTCGTCCGGCTGATCTACCCCGATCATCCGTACGGGCTGCGCGGGGCCGGCGAGCCGGAGACGCTGCGCACCCTCACGCGCGACGACCTGATGAATTTTTACCGGCAGCATTACAACGCGAAACATGCAGTGATCGCGATCGTCGGCGACGTCACGCTCGATGACGCACAGGCGATTGCCGGGCGGATTACACGCGATCTGCCGGCCGCAAGCGCGCAAGTGCCCGTTATTCCGCCGGTACCTGATCTTGCCGCGGCCGAGACGCGCATGATCCCGCATCCGGCATCGCAGGCTCACATCCTGATCGGTGCACCGGGTATCTCGCGCAGCGATCCCGATTATTTTTCGCTGCTGGTCGGCAACTTCGTGCTCGGCGGCGGCGGTTTCGTTTCCCGCCTGACCGACGAGGTGCGCGACAAGCGCGGCCTCGCGTACAGCGTTTACAGTTATTTCGAGCCGTTGAAGCGGCGCGGACCCTTCGTGATCGGCATGCAGACGCGCAAGAACCAGGTGAAGCAGGCGCTCACCGTGGTGCGCGACACGTTGCGCAAATTCATCGCGGACGGACCGACCGCGGTCGAGGTCAAGGCGGCACAGGATAACCTGATCGGCGGCTTTCCGCTGCGCATCGACAGCAACCGCAAGGTTCTCGGATATCTGGGCGTGATCGGATTCTATGATCTGCCGCTGACTTATCTTGACGATTTCAGGGAGCATGTCAAGGCGGTAAACATCGCCGACATCAAACGGGCATTCGCGCGCCACCTCGATCCCGACAAGCTGGTGACCGTTGTGGTCGGTGCCGCGCCCAACGCGGGCAAATCGCCATCACAAAAGTAAACAGTGACGGCCGGGACGCCGGATCCTGTCCCGGAAGAATCATGGAACGCAACCGGGTACGCATCATCGGCGGCGCCTGGCGCAGCCGCGTCATTTATTTTCCGGCACGCCCGCATCTGCGGCCGACGCCGGACCGCGTGCGCGAAACGCTGTTCAACTGGCTGGGCCAGGATCTGGATGGCCGACGCTGTCTGGATCTGTTTGCCGGCAGCGGCGCGCTCGGTTTCGAGGCGGCGTCACGCGGTGCCGCGCACGTGATGATGGTCGAGCGCGATGCGCAGGTCTGCCGTGCACTGCAAGCCAATGCCCGCCTGCTGGATGCCCGCACAGTGGAAGTGGTGAGGGCAGATGGGCTAGAATTTGCTGCCGTCGGCGATGCGCGCTATGACGTGGTGTTCCTTGATCCGCCATTTGACGCGGACGTGCTGCCGCGGCTGCTGCGGCTGCTGCCGCCGCGATTGGCGCGCGCGGCGCTGGTGTACGTCGAGAGTCCGGTGATGCTGCAGCCCGAAACGGGCTGGACAATATGGCGCAACGGACGCGCCGGACACGTCAATTATCATTTGCTGCAATGGAATCCCGATGAATAATACTGCGGTCTACCCCGGAACATTTGACCCCATCACGCTGGGGCACGAAGATCTGGTGCGGCGCGCCGCACGACTGTTCGATGATGTCATTCTCGCCGTGGCCGACAGCCGTGCCAAGGGCACGTTCTTCACGCTCGAGGAGCGCGTTGCGATGGCGCGCGAGGTTGTGGCCGATATCCCGAACGTCAGGGTGGTGGGGTTTTCCGACCTGCTGATGAAATTCGTGCGCAAGCACGGCGCGCGCGTGGTGATTCGTGGTCTGCGTGCGGTGTCGGACTTCGAATACGAGTTTCAGCTTGCCGGCATGAACCGTGACCTGTATCCCGACGTCGAAACGGTATTCCTGACACCGGGCGAACAGTACATGTTCATTTCGGCGACGATCGTGCGCGAAATCGCGGTGCTCGGCGGCGAAGTGCACAAATTCGTGCAGCCGCAGGTGGGCGAGCGGCTGCGGGCGAAAATCCACCAGATGGGCGGGTAAGGGAAACATCAGATGGCCTTGATCATTACCGACGAATGCATCAACTGCGACGTGTGCGAGCCGGAATGCCCGAACGACGCGATCTCGCAGGGCGAGGAGATTTACGTGATCGACCCGGCGCGTTGCACTGAATGCGTCGGGCATTTCGACGAGCCGCAATGCCAGAAGGTATGCCCGGTCGACTGCATTCCGCTGCATCCGGATTATCAGGAAACCAGAGAAACGCTCTACCAGAAGTTCCTGAAGCTGCATCCGCAGAAAGAAACGACGGGCTGACGGGCGGGGCAGAGTGAAACAGCACGATCCGGCCGTCGCCATCATCGGCGGCGGCATCATGGGCGGCGACATCGCGACGATTTTCGCCGCCGGCGGCTGGGCCGTTCACGTGATGAGCCCGTCGGGCGGCACCCCCCCCCGGGCGGCGGCGCGCCGTGCGGCCCGGGCGGGGGGAAACCGGGGGGCCCCCG
>JBDZVW010000013.1:0-18666 GCA_040255885.1 Betaproteobacteria bacterium | reverse complement strand
TGCTGATCATGGCGCTGGTGTTCGTGCTCGGCCCGTCGGTCACGGTGGTGGTGGTCGTCATCGGCATGACGCACTGGACGTTCCACCTGCTGGTCACGCGCGCCACGACGCTGCAGCTGCGCGAGCTCGATTTCGTCGCCGCCGCGCGTGCGATCGGCTGCAGCCGGCTGCAGATCATGCTGCGTGAAATCCTGCCCAACGTCGCGAACCAGATCATCGTCATTTTCACGCTGGAGGTCGGCAACGCGATGCTGAGCGAGGCGGCCCTGTCGTTTCTCGGACTCGGCGTGCCGGCGCCAATCCCGTCGTGGGGCCTGATGATCGCCGAGGGCAAGGCGGCGATGTTCTTCCGTCCGTGGCTGGTGGTCATCCCGGGCATCGCGCTGTTCGTGCTGGTGATCGCGATCAACCTGCTGGGCGACGGCATCCGCGACGTGACCGCGCCCGACCGGAGAACCTGAGATGAACAGCGGCACCGCACAAGCACTCAGGGTGTCCGGTCTGTCGGTCAGCATTCCGCTGGCGTCCGGCACGCTGCAGGCGGTGCGCAATATCGACCTCGTGCTGCAGCCGGGTCAGACGCTGGGCGTGGTCGGCGAATCGGGCTCCGGCAAATCGATCACCGCGCTCGCGATCATGAAGCTGCTGCCGCCGGCCGCGCGCCGCAGCGCCGGCGCGATCCGCCTCGGCAGCACGGACTTGATGGCGGCGGACGAGCGTGAGCTGGCGATGGCGGTGCGCGGCAAGCGCATCGGCATGATCTTTCAGGAGCCGATGACCAGTCTGAACCCGGTGTACACGATCGGCCGTCAACTGATCGAAACGATGACGCTGCGCGGCCGCGTGTCAGCGGCCGATGCCGAGGCGCGCGCGGTGTTTCTGCTCGAAAAAGTCGGATTGCCGGATCCGCGCAGCCGGCTCGGCCAGTATCCGCACCAGCTTTCCGGCGGCCAGCGTCAGCGCGTGATGATTGCGATGGCGCTGATGAACGAACCGGAGCTGCTGATCGCGGACGAGCCGACGACCGCGCTCGACGTGACGATCCAGGCGCAGATCCTGCGCCTGCTGGCGGACCTGCAGCGCGAATTCGGCATGTCGATGATCCTGATCACGCACGATCTCGGCGTGGTGGCACGCGTCGCCGATCGCGTCGCGGTGATGTATGCCGGCGAAATTGTCGAAACCGGAACCGTGGCCGAAGTGCTGTCCGATCCGCGCCATCCGTACACGCGCGGCCTGCTGGCGTGCGTGCCGGACGCGCGTACGGATGACAAGTCGCGCCGCCTCGGCTCCATTCCGGGCATCGTGCCGTCGATGATCGGCGACACCACCGGCTGCGCGTTCGCATCGCGCTGTCCGCGCGTCGTCGCACGATGCCGCGTCGCCCATCCGCCGCGCCGCGATCTCGGACCCGAGCGGTCATTCCTGTGCTTCGATCCGCGCACTACCGATGCCAATGCGAGCGCGGTCATCACCGACAACGAAACCGCAGTACCCCGCATCGCCCCCGGCGCCACCGCCGCCGCCGATACGATTCTCGCGGTGCGGGACGTCAGCTGCATGTTTCGCGTACGCCGCGGCTTCTTCGGCCGCCCGCGCCTACTGCGCGCGGTGGATCATGTCAGCCTCGACATAAGACGGGGCGAAGTGCTGGCGCTGGTCGGTGAATCGGGATGCGGCAAAACCACGCTGTCGCGCATCATGCTCGGCTCGCAGCGCATCGACTCGGGCAACGTGACGCTCGACGGAACGCCGCTGTCGGCACTGCCGGACAAGCAGCGCGCGCGCCGCATCCAGCCGATCTTCCAGGATCCTTATTCATCGCTCAATCCGCGCCGCACGATCAGCGAGATCATCGCGCAGCCGTTGCGCGTACACGGCATCGGCGATGCCGCATCGCAGCTGGCGCAGACCGAACGCATGATGGACCTGGTCGGACTGCCGCGACGGCTGTTTCACAGCTATCCGAGCCAGCTTTCCGGCGGCCAGCGCCAGCGTGCGGCGATCGCGCGCGCGATCATCATGGCGCCCGATCTGCTGATCTGCGATGAGCCGACGTCGGCGCTCGACGTGTCGGTACAGTCGCAGATTCTGAATCTGCTGCTCGACCTGCGCGACGAACTGCATCTGACCTATCTGTTCATCACGCACAATTTGTCGATCGTGCGCTACCTGGCGGATCGCATTGCGGTAATGTACTTCGGCCAGATCGTCGAACTGGGCAAGAAGCACGAGGTGCTCGAAAATCCGCGCCACCCGTACACCTGCGCGCTGCTGGAATCGATACTGTCGATCACGCCCGGCGCCGGCATTCCCGATGCCGGCCTCGGCGCCGATTTTCCGAATCCGCTCGACGTTCCGCACGGCTGCCGCTTTCATCCGCGCTGTCCGCTGGCGGACGATCGCTGCCGCAGCGAAGTGCCGCAGCCGGTGTGGCTCGACGGAGCAATGGCGCGCTGCCTGCAGGCACACGGAGATAAAAAATGCTGAAATGGTTGCAGTACATCGTATTGGCCGGCGCGGCATTTGCAGCCGCAGGCGGCCATGCACAGCCGCGCGCTGAACAAACGATGCCACACGGGACCGGCGAGATGACGATAGACACAGGCACTGCGGCGCAACCCGTTCCGATGCAGGTCTTCTATGCAACGCCCGACCGCATGACGCCGGACACGCGAATCGTGTTCGTGATGCACGGCGCGCATCGCGACGCATCGCATTACCGCGACGTCTGGACGCCGTACGCGAAACAGTACGGGTTCATCGCGGTAGCCCCGGAGTTTTCGCAAGAACAGTTCCCCGGCGTCTGGCACTATCAGATGGGCGGCGTGTTCGATGCAACGGGAAAACGCGAGCCGCCGGACACGACGGCCTATGCTGCTATCGAAAAGATATTTGACGCGGTGCGCCACAAATTCCAGCTCAACGCCGACACCTACGACATTTTCGGCCACAGCGCGGGCGCCCAGTTCGTGCACCGCATGGTGCTGTTCTGGCCGCAGGCGCACATCCGGCTGGCGATCGCGGCGAATGCCGGAACCTACACCGTGCCCGACACCAGCGTGCCGCTGCCGTTCGGCATCGGCAACGCCGGGCTCGACAAGGCAACGCTGGCGCACGCATTCGACACCCGGCTGGTGGTGATGGCCGGCAGTCGCGATACCAATCCGCATCACCGGCTGCTCAATCGCAGCGCCGGCGCGATGAAGGAAGGTCCGAATCGTCTTGCCCGCGCCCAATATTTTTTCGACGCCGCACGCCGTGCGGCACAGCAGGCCGGCGTGCCGTTCGGATGGACGTTCCGGATCGTCGAAGGCGTGGGACACAGCGCAGCCGGGATGTCGGCCGCGGCATCAAAAATAATCGGAGCACAACAGTGAATCAGCGCACTTCCGCACCATCAATAACAAACGGAAAAATCCAGTTGTCACACGGCGCGATGACGTATCTGGAATGCGGTACCGGGAAGCCGGTTGTGTTTCTGCATGGCCTTCAAGGGGGCGCGCAAAGCTGGATGCCGCAGCTCACCGCGCTGTCGGAGCGGTTTCGCGTGATCGCGTGGGACGCGCCGGGTTACGGCGGATCGGATCCGGTCGCGGGCTCGATCGACAACTTCGCCATCGCCGCGCTCGAGTTCATCACGGCGCGGCTGTCGGAGCCGGCGGCGGTGGTCGGTCATTCGCTGGGCGGCGTCATCACGCTGCGAATGGCCAGCCTGCAGCCGCGCGTGATGTCGCGCATCGTGTTGTCGTGCACGCATCCCGGACATGGACGCCAGCCGGACGCCGCCGTCTCCGGCCGCTATTCCCGCCGCATGGAGGAATTGGCAACGCTGCCGCGAGACGAATATGGCAGGCGCCGCGCGCGCGGCATGCTGCCGGACGATGCGCCGGCACACGCGGTTGAAGCCGTTGCACGCATTGCGTCCGTGGTGCGGCCGGAAGGCGTCGCAGCGGCGATCCGGGCAATAGAGTCGGCCGATCTCAGGCCGCACCTCGCCGCCATCAGTCTGCCGGCGCTGGTGGTGACCTGCGAGCGCGACCGCGTGGTATCTCCGGAGCGTGTGTCGCCGCTGCTGGAACTGTTGCCCGACGTGCGGCACGTGCGGCTGCCGGGACTGGGCCACGCTCCGTATTACGAAAATCCCGAGCGCTACAACGCCGGCATCATGCCGTTCCTTCTCGACCAGCAGAGTGCCCTGTACCAGCACGCTCGTCGACATGACGAAAAACCGTTGAGCAGCTGAGGCACTGGCACGAAACGGTGTGGCGTGAATTGCCGCTGCCCTTCTGCACGACGATCTGCAGGCGGCGGCCGCCTGATCCGCAAAACGGGCAGCGCATGTTGAAGTTCGAAAATCCGGATCCGCTTTCTGGTGTCATGAATTGATCTCGCTCCGGAGCGGCACGCAGTTCCGCCGTGCCCTGGCGATGTGGAACCGCTTGCGTGGGATTTGGCTACGTTCGTCCAGCCAATGCGATACGCGTGCCAGCGATCGGCGCCATGGAAAATCAGCGTGTTACCTTGATCAAGCCGGAAGCCGAACGGAAAAAATCGTTACCCTGCGGCGACACGATGATGTTGTCGAATTTACAATGTCATGATTTCGGGGGGGTTTTTCTGTCGCCGGACAACGACATCGCGTAACGCGGCATTCCAATCACAAGCAATAACAGTAACTTACCGGATCACTCGCTGAACCTGGCGCAACGCGCGCAAGGTACGCGGCGAGTTGTACGCCGCTTGCTTGATCTTCGACTTGATCGAATTCATGACCGAATAGTCCGGCTGATTCCGGTAGAAATTCATTCCATTGTAAATTTTATAATTTACGAATTTCTTCGTCGTAAAAAGGTTTCCGAACTCATATTGCGACGGCAGATAATGGCCGGTAATGGATTTTCGTGAATAGGCGGGATCGATGGTCGGAAGGGAGCCGTGAATCACTCTCGAGTTCCAGAACAGCACATCACCCTTGTAGAGATCCGCAATTCTGAGCGATGACTGGTTTTTCCGAAAATAGTCATCGATTCTCGCCAGCCAACGCGAATGGGACAGGTTCGGCAAATCGCTGTGCAGATCGACTTGCATCGACTTCGGGATGACGTAGAAACGGCCGGCCCGCTCGTCGATATCCTCCAGCGCAATCCAGCACGCCAGCAGGTGACCGTTGGGAACCGAGTCCAGATACCACCAGTCCTGATGCGGAACGGTTTCCGTATTCGCGTCAAACAGCATCGACTGCATCAGATTGAAAGCCGGAAATCCGGTACTCTCCTTCAACGCGTCCCTCATTTCGCCGGACGCGTAGATCTCTCTTGCAGCGTGGCTGAATTCCCGAAATTTCGCATAATCGTGAATGTCGAGAAAAGACTGCCTGACGTAACCGTGTTCGGTAATGGCGTTTTTCTCGTATTTGTTGGTATTTTGCCGGAAGAACGGATAATTCGATGGGACGATGGTGTTCTTGTACAGCTCAAGCAGATCGTCAATCTTGTGATGCGGAATGAGCCCGCGGAAAATCACATAGCCGTTCTCCAGATAGTATTCGCACGCATCCATGCTCAACCTCCTCCGGCGGCCCGGGCAGGCGCGCACCTTCCCGGGCGGTCAGAACAGCTGCGTTAACGGAATGGATCCTGATTGAACAGCAGAATCATCGACTGAACGCGCCTCGCTCACAACGTTCACAGCAGGAAAGATCGGCATGGCCCGCGAACATGCATCGTTTCGATATCATTTTACGGGCTGTGCTGCGCCGACTTACAAATGGTTGCGACACCTGTGCCAGCCACGGCGCCCTTTATAAACAGCCGATTAGTCGAAACGGAATAATCAATTTGTCACCTCGTGGCGACACAATTGGCGCCGATTTTCGCAAGCCGCTGAATTAAAGTACGTTTGTCTGTCGCCTGACAACGACAGGAGGTTTCGCGACAAAAACGATGATCGGCTGCGGTGGAGTGAGCGTCGAGTTATACTGGCTGATCCGGTTTACGAGCCGTTACATGTTAATCTAACATTGATAACGACGATGTTTTTTCATCGCCACAATACCGGAGTTCAGCGCCATGGCAAATTCCTTCGTGAAGCCGGCGACCGCCCCCTGCGCCATCACGCCCCGCATCGTGAGCGGTTTCGACGGTCCGGTAGAGATCGATGTAGCGGCGCAGACCGTCACCAAGACTTTCCTCAACCTGGAACCCGCGGTTGCCGTTCGCAAGGCAAAGCGGGAAGTTGAATACGCATCGCGCTTTTATGCCGCGGTCGCCGGTGCCAACGGCATTTCGTGCCCGAAGATTCTCCGGTCCGATTTTACGCCGCCGCCGCGCGTGACCCTGCAGCTTTGCCCCGGCGACACACTATGGGTCGTCGTCGGCGCCACGCGGCCGGACGATCCCAGGCTGGACAAAATTGCCGGACGCATTCATGACTGTCTTGAATTTTATGTCGCGACCTTTCCCCGCTCGCGACACGACTTCAAGCTTGAAAACATGTTATACGACGGTGATAGCGGGGTACTGACGCTGATCGACTTCGCGAACGATGCCGAGCACGAGATGAGCGGTGATTTTCCGCTCGACGCGGCCGTCGGAAACTGGCTCGGTCGCGTGTGCTACGACCTGGTTCGCCCGTCGAGGCTGCGGACGCGAAACGCGAGCTATCAGATATTGATGCGAAAAGTGCTCGAAACTTTCGAAGGCCAGGTCGCGCAAGCGCGGGTTCGTGACTTCGCATGCCGGGCCTTCCGCATGTGGGGACCGTGCGGCACGGCAACCCGCCGCGCCTACTATCACGCGATGGAAACGCTCGTCGTCAGCCGATACCTGAAACGGAGCGGATTGAATTCACGGCCGAACGTGGCGGATGTTGCCGGTTGACCGCAGTGCCGTGTCCGATGGCTGCCGTTCGCCGTGCGGGCCGGGCCGTACTTTTTCGTTGCGGCCGGCGATCGCTTTGCGGCACCAGAACAGTTTTCGCTTCTTCTGCTTCGGATCGTCATCGGAATGTTCCGCGAGCAGTGTAACGTCGCGGTACAGCTCGTTCAGATAGGCGATCTGCGCCGCCTGCTGGCTTTCGGTGCCGTTCGATTCGAAAACCATCATGTCCGAAATGCTCGCCGCACACGAAATAACGCTGCGCCAGTTCTTCAGCCACATGCAGACGGCAAGCAGGAAAACCACATCCACCTTCGGTGCCGGTATCAGGTCCTCGATCAGCGCCAGCGGCTCCTTCTCGAGATCGAACACGTAGAACTGCAGGTTGTTCGCGCCGCGCAACGCCTTGATCCGGTTCGCTGCGTTGATCATGCGCGGATCGTAATCGATTCCGACTCCTGACTTGATCGTGTGATCGAGCTCGAACAGCATGCCGCCCTGGTTGCAGCCGATGTCGAGCAGCGTTTTCCCGCTGAAATCGAGCGGAATCCGTTCGAGCCTGCTGGCCGGGTCGCGTTTGCCCTGCAGTCGATGGCCGTCGATGTCGATGCTGTGATAACCCGCCGGATACTGAAGAGCGGAATAATAGGAACCGCTCGTCTTGGTGTAATTCAACAGATTATGGATCTGCCGAAAGGAGCGGCTCCGCATGTCGCCGCAACCGTCGAGCGGCAGCCGCTCGAAGGATTTCAGCGCGCGAACGCGTTTGGTGCGCACGATCATCGGAACGACACCGGGAATTTTCTTGATCAATTTCTTTAACGCAACGATCATACGGAGAAGTATTCCATGTCGATGAAAAGAGGTCTGCCCTGGAAATATCCGGATGGCGGCAGCGATATTTATGCCAAAAATTTAATTGATCCTTTAATCATATGTTTATATTGGCGACACCAGGCCACCGTCCGTAAATGTGTTGCCGGAACGAGACACCGGCGGCAGCTGCACCGCTCACAGCGGCCGCACATGCCGGTCACCGGGCGATTCCGGATTCAAAATCAGGAAACCGAACTTCGTTATTGCGCTCTTAAGCGATAGGAAGACTCCGCCATCTCCGACAAATGCCGATCACGGCTCCTGGCCGAATGTCCGTGACACTCCATTCGGCCCATCTCATACCTGTCACGCGATGAAGGCCAGCCTGCGAATCCGGTTGCTGGCCGCGGCGTGCCTGATCCTGCTGCCGGCATTCGCGACGCAAGCAGCGCCTGCGGCGTATGCACCGGGTGCCGCGGTGAAATCCGCTTGCGGCAGGCAGCCGCCTCGCAGCAACGGAAACGGCGCGTTGATCACGCCGCGCGCACCGCAACCGGCGGATACGTGGGGCAAGCTCGGGCGGCAGTTCAAACATGTCGTCCTCATCGTGCTCGAAAATCAGGATTACGCCACGGTGATGAAACAGCCAACGATGCGCAAACTTGATCGACAGGGGACGCTGTTCACCCATTTTGCGGCGAATTTTCATCCGTCGTATTCGAACTACCTCGCACTGATCGGCGGCCGCTATTTCGGCGCACGTGGCGACACCGATATCGGCATACCTGCGCGCGAAAAAACCATCGCCGATCTTCTGCAGGCAAAGGGACTGACATGGAAACAGTACGCCGAAGCGTTTCCCGGCGATTGCAGCACCGTTGCCTTCTCCGGCCGTGAACCGTACTCGAGCAATCCGCTATACGCGCGCAAGCACGTACCGTTCATGAGCTTTGAATCGGTAACCGGCAATCCGCGGCGCTGCAGCAATGTAGTGAACGCAAACGCGTTCGATCCCCGCCATCTGCCGAATTACGCATTCTATTCGCCGGACATGTGCCACGATGGCCACGACGTCTGTGCGTCGGACGCGGCAAGCGCGATCAAAGACGCCGGAACCCGGCTGGATCTGGCGGGCGATACGGTAGCGGAAAAGCTGATCGGCCATTCCGACGCCGAGGCCGACAAAAAGGGAATCGACAGACGCCGACTGGACCAGGCGGCGGCATGGCTGGTGCCTCTGCTGACGCGAATCCAGGCCGACCGGAAGGTGATGAAGAGCACGCTGATCATCGTGACGTTCGATGAATCGGCCACGCTGTCCAACAATCATATCTTTACTCTGTTCCTCGGCCCGATGGTCAAGAAGGGGTATCGGGAAAACGGCTGCTACGACGACTACAACGTGCTGCGCACGATCGAGGACAATTTCGGCATCGGCACGCTCGGCGCAGAAGACGAAAAGTCCGCGCCGATCGTACACGTCTGGAAGGGACACTAATCTACGCTGACAGCACCTCGGTCAGCAGGCGTTCGGTCGCGCGGCCGTCCTGATGCTGGTGAATGCGGCCGATGAGCGTCTGCCGCCGCTCCGCATGCTCGTCCGTTCCGGACGCCACTTTCCCCATCTCGGCGAAAAGGCCGCGCATGTCGGCGACGACCGGCCCGGCAAGCCAGTCGTTCAGCGGCTGCAGCAGCACCGTTCTCGATTTCGCATACGCGTCGATATCCGGAAACGAGAAAATGATCGGCCGGTTCACCAGCAGATAGTCGATGTAGACGGACGAAATATCTGTTATCAGCGCGTCGGACAATGCGAGCAACTGATACAGCGTCAGCTGCTTTTCGCGCAGTGTATCTTCGCTGATGACCTTCAGACACTTGCCGTCGTAGGTCTTGCCGGCATGGTCGGACTGCGGATGCGGCTTGGCGATGCACAAGATATCGTGGCTCGCGCAAAATTCATCAATCGTTTCCGCCGCGGCTTCGGGCAGGCCGAAAACGGAGCCGTAATCGGTGCCATCGTGCCGCGCCAGCCGGGCCGACTGCCGGAAAGTGGGGAGCCAGACGATCAGCTTGCGCCGGCGGCCATCGGCGGCCCAGCCGGTTCGGCGCAGCGCCTGCGCATCGCGCACGAACAGCGTATCGTTGCGCGGTATGCCGGTCACCAGCACCCGCTCCTGCGGCATGCCGAACGCTTTTGCAATAATGTCGCGGTAAAGCAGGGACGTCGCAACCGCGAACGATGCGAGAACCGGGCTGGCGGCGCCGCTCAACAGAAAACCTATTCCCTTGATCGGCATTCCATGCCAGACGTTGACCACGATTTTTTTCGATGGCGGCTGATAGGAGCCGTACAAACCGTGCGTGTAGAACGCGTATCGCGCGCGCAGAAATGTCCACAGACCTCTGATGCTGTTCTTCGTCACGCAGGTCACACCGATATCATGCCGTCCCTGCCCTGCGATCCCGGCTGTCAGTACGGTACATGGAATTCCCCGCTGCGTCAGTCCGCGCACCAGATTTCGGGTGCTGTCCTCGAAGTCCGGCATGCCGGCAAGCACCGCCATGTTCCTTTTCGGCACCACATAGTCCAGCAGCCGCAGCAGATTCACCTTCCTGTTTCCGCGCGTCATCACGTCAGCTCCCGCCCGTTCCGCACCGGCTTCGGCAATTCATATGCCCTTTGCAATTTCGATGATTTCCGTCGTCGATATCGATGGCGTACGCGGCAGGTACATCACCTTGCAGCAGTCCGACAGTTCGTCGAACCGGCCTTTCCAGTCATCTCCCATCACCAGTATCTGCGCGCCGTGCGTGGTGATGTATTGTCTTTTGAGCTCGAGTGATTCTTCGACGAATACCGCGTCCACGAATTTCAGTGCGCCGATGATCCGCAGGCGATCGCGCTCCTTGTAAATCGGATACCGGCCCTTCTTTTTGAAATTCAGCTCGTCCGACGACACGCCAACGTACAGCTCGTCGCCCAGTTTTCGCGCCTGTTCGAGTATGTTGATATGTCCGATATGCAGAACATCGAATGTACCGAACGTAATGACTCGCGACATGGAAACTCCTTCGTTGGTTGTTGGCGTCGTCTTGACGAGGTTTTTAAAATGCGCTGTCGCGCCTGAAAACCGGAAGCCGGCAATGAATGCCGCCTGCCGCGCCCCGTGCCGGCAGCGCAGCAAACGGAGCGGTGTAGCCGCCGCCCGCGGACGTCCGGCGGCAGTCGTTACCGCAATTGCTGCATCTTTCCGCCCGCCGGCTGCCCATGGGCGGACACGGTGCCGGCCGCCGTGCCGACGATGCCGCCATAGATCTGTCCCACCACCCGCGTCCATGAGAACTTGCGGGCGCGCAGCGGTGCGACGGCGGAACAGCCGGCCAGTGCCCGGTCATTCTGCAGCAGCGTTTTCACCGCGCCGGCCAGATCGGCAATCACTTCTTCCTCGCTGCGATTGCGGGTGACCACCACACGGCCGCACGTGTTGTTGACGATCGTCCCCGGTCCGCCGAGATCGAGGCAAACCACCGGCAATCCGCGCGCCATCGCCTCCAGCACGACCATGCCGCCGGAGTCGTGCAGGCTCGGGAACAGCATCAGGTCGTATTCCGAATAGGCGCGCAGCAGCTTTTTCTGCGATATCCATGGAACCCATTCCACGCAGTCCGCGATGCCCAGTTCCCGTGCCAGCGCCTGCAGCCGGTCCTGATCCGGCCCTTCTCCGATCACCGTGAAGCGCGTCGGAAGTTCATTCGCGATCAGGCGCGCGACTGCGTTCAGCGCCAGATGCACGCCCTTCCAGTAGAGCAGACGTCCGACAAAAACAATGCGGCGGGAACCGGGCCCGGAGCGCTGCGGGACCCGTCGCGGCAGGTCCACGCCGATCGCCAGTCCGACGCGGCATTTGTGCCGGTAGCGCTCCGGAATGAGCTGCCGCGTTTCTTCGGAAGTGACGAGTATCTCCGCCGCCGTATGAAACGTCAGGTGCATCAGCGGATTGAATCCGGTGATGCGGTTGGCCATGTCACGCAGCCATTCCGTGATGCGCGCCTTGAGCGGGAAGCTCTTGCGCAGCCGGCGTGGCGCATGTTCACCACCGGCAGCCGGTCCGAACACGAACGGCACGCCGAGCAATCCCAAGAAACTCGGCTGCCTGACGCCGACGAACGTGATGTGATGCACCAGATCGAATCCGACTGTGTCGTTCAGTCGCCTGGCGACGAAGTAGATGCCGATCTGCCACAGAAAATAGTAAAGACGGACGCCGCGCCCGCCCTTTTTCCACCAGGCCAGCCACTGCGGCAGATCGTAATAGACGAAATGCAGATTGGACATCGGGTCGCGCTCCAGCGCTCCCGCGATCGGCAGCGCGTTGTTGCCGCGCGTGATCACCCACACCTCATGTCCGAGCCGCGCCAGTTCCGTCGCCCAGCGCCAGCCGACGCCCGGCTCGGATCCCTTGTGCGGCTCGCAGGCATATGCCGACAGCAGTATTTTCATTTTTTGATTTTCCCTCCGGGCTGCGAAAACCGCAGCGCCAGTCCGAGCAGCACACCGAGGTTCGCCCACACCAGATAGGCCATCGACGGCTGCAGCAGGATCGGGTTGAAGGTATAGACCAGAACGGCGCAAATCGACGTCGCGGCCAGCGTGTGGCCATAGGCATACCACGCATGCCCCTCTGCTTCCGGGCCGAACAGCATGCGGCGCGCAAGACGCCCGATGCAGTACCATCCCGCGATCAACAGCATGACGGCGATGATGCCGCCGTTTGCCAGCAAATCCAGCACGTCGCTATGCGTCGGCAGACGGTTGCCGGAAATGCCGATGTTGTAAAGCGTGAATTTGTGAACCGATTGCGCCATGAACAATGTGCCCCACAACGGCGAATCGACAAATCGGTCCCACGCCGCCGCATAGGTATGGAGCCGGTATCCGGTGTTGCCGGTCGGCACGTCGACACCGCCATGATGGGCGACGACGATCCACGCCACCGGCACCAGCGCGATCAGCAATGTCGCCCAATACGCCGCCGTCACGCGATGCAGCGCGCTGTAGCGGGAACGCGACCATGACCACAAAACGATGCCCAGATACAACAGCGTCAACCCGGTGACCATGTACGACGTGAATTTCTGCGACATCCACCCCATACCCAGAAAAAACAGCGTGCCGCCCCAGCGTGACAGCGGGCGGCCGCGCATGCCGAGAAAAAACAGCACGGCCATCGGCACGATCAGGAAAATCTGCTCGTGATAAACCTGACGCTTGCCGTAATTCGCGATCAGCGCCAATCCCATCACCAGCGCCGCGGCGACCGCGATGCCGAAATAGGCGCGCAGGAACCGCTCCGGCGCTTCCGTCTGCAGCACCACCGTGGCGGTCGCGAAGGTGATCAGCATGTAGAGGCCGACGTTCAGAAACGTATCCTGCAGATGCATGAACAGGCGCGCATAAAGCGCGCCGACGACGATCAGGCCGGCGAGCAGGAACAACGGCCACACCGCCTGAATCGGCGCCATGATCGGATGGCGCGGACCGGACGGCGCGAACAGCCGGTGTCCGATCAGGTTCAGCGCGATCGCCGGGATCGAAATGGCGAGCCCGAGATGCTTGATGATGGTGTCCGCTTCGAGATTCATCCTGAGCGGGTCGACAGTGACCAGCGTGGCGACCGCCACCCCCAGCAGAAAGAGGTACTCGGTCCACACCAGTGTCCTGGTCGTGCGCTCCGGCACTGACCTGTCGAACGTGGCGGCCGTCATTGCACCCTGTCAACCGTTACGCGCCGGTTCCGCCCGCGCATGTCATTCACGCGCCGCTTCCGGCACCGCCGAATTTGAGCGGGAGCCACGCCGCCGAACACGATGTTCGTGCTGCGGCATTCATCCATTGCGCGTCTCCGGGCCCGCCGTCACAACCCTGTCGCTCTGGTCGTGCGATGCCATGATCGGGCGAACAGCCTCCCCGGCAACCGGCGGCCACATTTCACCGGCCTTCTCTGCCGCAATCGCTGCGCCGCTTTCGCGGACGACGCTGTCGCTCAGCGCGGCACAGATTTCGTCGATATCGTTCGTGTCCAGCCCCGAGTACGTGGGCAGATTGATGCCGTGCTCGCCAACAAATTCACTGTGTGGAAAATGGCGCTTCGTGCGGAACATCGGCAGCTTGTGCATCGGCACGAAAAACGGCCGTGTTTCAATCCCGTGAGCAGCGAGCAGTGTCTGCCGGATGCGCTCGCGACGGCGCTCGCCTCCGCCCGTCAGCACCACGCTGAAAAGCCAGTACACATTGCGAGCGCCCGCAGGCTCGACCGGCAGCCTGAGCATGCCGCCATCCTGCAATGGAGCGAGTTTTTCGAGATAGCGCAGCGCGATCCGGCGGCGCTGGGCCAGGTGATAATCGGCCATCTCCGACTGCCCCAGCCCGATCGCAGCAGCCACGTTCGTCATCCGGTAGTTGTAGCCGATTATCGGATGCCAGTAGCGGCGCGCCGTGTCCATTCCCTGGTCCCTGAGCATTGCGACGCGCTCGCGCCGGCGCGGATCGCGCACCACCACCAGGCCGCCTTCACCGGTCGAAATGATCTTGTTGCCGAAGAAACTGAAGGCCGCGGCATCGCCGAAGGTTCCGACCTGGCGACCGCCCACCGTTCCGCCGAAGCATTCCGCGCAATCCTCGATCAGCCACGCACCGCGTTCGCGGCACAGCGCGGCAATTTCATCGACCGGCGCCGGCAGACCGTACAAATGAACCAGCACCACACCCACCGTCTTCGGCGTCCACGCCGCCTCGACCGATGCGCGCGTCACGTTCCAGGTATGCGGATCGCAATCGGCAAACAGCGGCCGGCCGCCGCAGTAGCGCACGGCATTTGCGCTCGCGACGTAAGTGAGCGCCGGCACGATCACCTCCTGCCGCGGTCCGAGCTCCATCGCGAGACACGCCAGGTGCAGCGCCGCGGTGCCGCTGCTCACCGCCATTGCGTGCTCGACGCCGACAAACGACGATACGGAGCGCTCGAAGCGGCCGACATACAAGCCGTTGCTCGAGATCCAGCCGCTATCGAGCGCCTCGCGCACGTATTCGCATTCCCTGCCGGCAAGCACCGGTTTCGAAACCTGGAATCTGATGCCCGCCGCACGCCGGCCTGCCGCCTGCGGTGCGATCGCATCATCGGACGCAACCGCTGCGCCACCGACGATGTCCGGCCCCTGTTCATGGCCCGCATCCATCATCATGCCTCCTCACGTTCCGCGATGCCGTGTTCGCGCAGTGCCATCGGCGGCCCGGCCGACACCGGCGGGCGGTCGCCGCTCACGTCCGCCGACGCCACCAGCGCCTGGTACTGCCGCAACGCATCGGCCGCGACATGTTTCCACGGCAATATCGAAAGCGCGTAGGCGCGGCCGTTGAGGCCGCGCTCCTTCCAGTGCGCGCGATCGTTCAGCAACGCCACCATCCCGTTTGCCACCGACGCGGCATCCGGCTTCACCGCAAGACCGCATCCCGCAGCCTCGACGTGCGGCGCGATACCCGCGGTTTCCGACACCAGCACCATGCGCGCCGCAAGCATCGCCTCGATCGCCGACTGGCTGAAGCCCTCGAAACGCGACGTCAGGCAGAAGAGATCGTGATCACCCATGATCTCCGGCCCCGTGCGCTCGTAATCGGCATCGCGAAACGTCACTTTATCGAGCAGGGACAGCCGTGCCGCCTGGCGCTGCAGGCGCGCACGGTCGCCCCAGTCCGGACCCTGGATCGTGAGCCGCACGTCGTGCGATGCCGCGACCAGACCGAACGCGTTCAGCAGAATGTCCAGTCCCTTGTTGTAGGCATCGATGCGGCCCAGAAACAGCATGCGCACAGGCTCGGCCGCACGATACGGCGCCACCACCGGCGGCACCGTATGCGCCGGGAATCCGTTGATCACTTCAATCGCCGGCGTGCGGATGCCGAGCCGCGAAAGCGGTTCGGCATGGCGGCGATCCATCACCTGGATGGCCGCCGCATGCGCCAGCAGCCGGCGCTCGAACAGAAACCAGTACGGCCATTTCAGATGCGCATTGCGGCGAAACACCGAGGTGCTGTACGGATCGAACGGACAAGCGACATACGGCACCCCGCTCGCGGCGGCGGCACATCCCACCGCGTACGCGCCGGGATGAAACATCCCGCTGACGATCATCAGCGCTTGCGCCGCGCCCATCCGCCTGCCGATGTGGTGCTTGAACGCGGGGCCGATGTCGAATCGCCGCCGGGCGGCCGGAAAACAGTCGACGCGATAGCCGCCCGGCGCGATCGCCGAGCTGCGTTCGCCACCCTCGCACAGCACACTCACCGCCGCTCCGATTTCGTGCAGCCCGCCGGCGAGCCCGTCGACGAAGGTCGCGGTGCCGCCGACGATCGGCGTGCCCGATGCCGGAAAATGCCGCAGATAAAGACCGATGTTCAGCATGCGCTATCCCGAGCTGTGCCGTTCATTGCCCGGCGCCACACCTGCAATCGATTCCGTCCCGCCGGCAACCGGCCCGACAGGAGCACGGTCCATCGCAGCCTGTGGCGAACAGTGCCAGCGCCTGGCGGTGCGCCGTTCGAGGTGATCAAGCATCTCGATCTCGACCCGGCGCACCACGTCAGGCAGTTCCTGCGACACGTCCACCGCGACGCCGCGCAGCCGTTTCAGCAGCGCCAGATAGGCTTCGCGTTGGCGCTGCGTTTCGGCGAGATCGACTTCACTCTTGCGCGCCCACACGACTTCCGCTGGCGCGTCGAGCACAAACCAGATGTCCGGCTTCGGCACCAGCCATCCCGCCAGCCGCGCCAGCAGCATCGGCCCGCCGTATCGATAACGCCGCGGATCGACGATGATGTCATGATAGTAGCGGTCGAATATCACCAGCGTGGAGCGCATGCGGCGCGGCCAGATCGAAAGCAGGTAACCGGACCAGTAATCAAACAGGAACCATGCCAGCTTGGCGGCCGACGCCAGCGCGCCGCGCGGCGGCATCGCGTGCGGTTCCGATACCGGCTCCTGCGCGTGACCGCCGCCCACGATGCGCGGCCTCAGATGTACGTAGTGCACCTTGCGGAACGCCGGGGCCATCTCCTGCGACACCGCCCCGATCACGCTGCTTTTGCCGCAGCCGTCGGGGCCGAGCAGCGCGATGGTGAGCCCGCTGGGGTGAAATGTGCGCGCGATTTTCCGCACCAGATTCTGCCACTGCGCGCCCAGCGCAAACGGCAGCGAGCGGTGCAATTGCTTGCGCAGCCCGCCGAGGGCCGCCTGCAGTGGCAACCCGTTGCCATCGTCCATCGCGTCCGCCACCAGCCGTACCGCATCGCCCGTCCAGAAACGCCGCAGCTGGGCGATGCAGCCGTCACGATCCTGCCGCCAGCATGCGATCAGATAGTCGGCCTGCCGCTGATCGAGCTGGCCCTTGTCGATTTTCTTGATCAGGTAGTAAATGAACTGCATCGCCGGGCGCGGCACCGGGAAACGCGTCCAGCCGCCCGCGCCGTCGGCAGCCGGCGCGGAACGTTCCAGGATCTCGGCAGCCGTCAGGATCGGCACGCCGTGGCGGCGATAGTCCGAGCACACGTCGGGCGCCAGGAACTGCGGTTTGCCGTCGCTGTCGATCCACGCCAGCACGAAGTACATCGCCGTTCGCTCGTGGCGCAGCACCTGCACCAGTTGCAGCCGGTGCCGGTGCGCGAACTGTGACACGATCTGCGGAAACTCCAGCAGCGTGTGATGCGGAACGACGATGTCGATGTCGCTGCTGATGCGGTCCGGGTAGTCACGGGTATCGCCGACCACGCAATACCAGACACCCGCCTCGCTCAGGAAGCGGAACAGTGCGCGTGCATAGAATCCGCGATCGAACCGGCTCATGCCGCAAGCGCCTCGTATTGTTCGAGCGCCCGCGCCGCAATCGCTTTCCACTGCAGCGCGGCCAGCGCATAGGCACGTCCGGCCAGTCCGCGTTCCCGCCACTGCGCGCGGTCTTCGAGCAACGCGACCAGTCCGTTGGTCACCGCGGACACATCGGCATTGACCAGCACCCCGCAGCCGCTCGCCTCGACGTGCGGGGCAACGCCTGCCGCGCGCGAAACCAGCAGCACGCGCGCCGCCAGCATCGCTTCGAGCGCCGACATTCCGAATCCTTCGCGACGCGACGGCATGCAGAATATATCGTAACCGGCGATCACCTCCGGACCGGAATGCTCGTAGTCCGGATCAAGAAACTCCACCTTCCCTGCCAGCGGCCCCTGTCCGGCCCGCTGCTCGAGGCGGGCCCGGTCGCCCCAGTCCGGGCCCTGGATAGTCAAGCTGACGTCATGGGACGCACTGACCCGTTCAAACGCGTCGAGCAGGATATCGAGGCCCTTGTGAAAGGCATTGATACGGCCGAAAAACAGCATCCGGGCCGGACCGCTGTCACGCCATTGCAATACCGAAACCGGCGGCACCGCCTGCGTGCCGAATCCGTTCGACACGTCGAAGGCCGGCGTGTGTATGCCGAATCTGCCGAGATGCATCGCATGGCGCGGATCCAGCACCTGGACCGCCGCCGCGCCCTTCAGCAGCCGGCGCTCGAACAGCCACCAGTAGGGCAGTTTCAGATGAGGATTCTTGCGAAACATCGATGCATCATAGGACTCGTGCGGAGCCGCAACATACGGCACACGGCATTGCGCCAGCGTCTGTGCCACCGCGTACACGCCGGGGCTGAAAATGCCGTTGACCACGGCGACCGTATCGCGCGGCGGCAACTGCTCGCGCAGGTAGCGCGTGAATTCCGGATGAAGCCCGAATGTCCGGCGCACCTTCGGAAAACATTCCACCTGGTAGCCGGCGTCCGTCATCACGGAAGTGCGTTGTTCGCCTTCGCACAGCACGGTCACGGCCGCGCCGTTTTCCGCCAGGCCGCTCGCCAGGCCGTGGATCGCCGTGACGCTGCCGCC
>JBDZVW010000254.1:0-4492 GCA_040255885.1 Betaproteobacteria bacterium | reverse complement strand
TCCGGCTCCATCTTGGTCAGCACCAGCATCAGGAACAGCGGCAGGCAGGTCATCACGATGCCCTGCATTTTGCCCTGCGCCGTCAGGCTGTTGATCTTGCCTTCCATCTGATGCTTGCGGCGCAGCGTATCGGCCAGCGATTCCAGAATGTCGGCCAGATTGCCGCCAACTTCGCGCGAGATGCGCATGCCGGAAATGACCATGACGAAATCCTGGATCGGCAGGCGCTTTTCCATGTTCTTGAGCGCGGTATCGAAATCGACGCCGAGCCGCTGTTCGCGCAGCATCAGCTCGAATTCCTGCGACAGCGGCGGGCGCGATTCCTTCACCATGCCTTCCATCGCGACGGTGAGACTGGCGCCGGCGCGCATCGCGCCGGAAACCATCAGCAGCGCATCCGGCAACTGGCGCTCGAACGTGGTGAAGCGCCGCTTGCGCAACCAGCTCACCGCGTACTTCGGAATGATGATGACGACCACGGCGGATGCCACTGCCAGCACCGGATTGTCGGTGAAGAACCAGACGACCACCGGCACCACCACCAGCAGCGCCACGTTGTAGTAGAACAGCTTCGTCGAATCGACGAAGATGAACATGTCCTCGAGGCCGGTCTTGCTGGCGCGGGCGATGGTCTCCTTCTGCTTCGACAGCCCTGTTCCGGCAAGCTGCAGCACCGCCCATACCACGATGACGGCGATCACCGCGATGACGGCAACCAGGGTCGTGAGACTCACAGCCGCGACCCTTCCGCCTTGAAGATGCTGAGGTCAACCGGGATCCCCCGTTCCTGCAGGCTCTGATAGAGATCGGGGATGTTGCCGGTGGCGATGAAGCGGCCGCGCACCTTGCCCTTGTCGTCGTAGCCTTCCTGCTTGTAGAGGAAGATGTCCTGGAGCGAAATGATCTCGCCCTCCATCCCTGTCACCTCGGTGATGTGGGTGATCTTGCGGCTGCCATCGGGAAAGCGGCTCTGCTGCACGATCATGTGCACGGCCGACGCGATCTGTTCGCGGATCGCGCGCACCGGCAGATCCAGCCCCGACATCAGCGTCATCACTTCGAGCCGCGCCAGGCAGTCGCGCGGCGTGTTCGCGTGCGCGGTGGTGAGCGAGCCGTCGTGGCCGGTGTTCATCGCCTGCAGCATGTCGAGCGCTTCGCCGCCGCGGCACTCGCCGACCACGATGCGGTCGGGGCGCATCCGCAGACAGTTCTTCACCAGGTCGCGGATGGTGACCGCGCCCTTGCCCTCCGAGTTCGGCGGGCGCGCTTCCAGCGACACCACGTGCGGCTGGCTGAGCTTCAGTTCGGCCGCGTCCTCGACGGTGACGATGCGCTCGTCCTCCGGAATGAAGTTCGACAGCATGTTGAGCAGCGTGGTCTTGCCCGAGCCGGTGCCGCCCGAGATGACGATGTTCGACGCGTGCAGCACCGCCATCTTCAGAAACTCGACCATCTGCTGATTGATCGAGCCGTAGGCGATGATGTCGGCATCGGTAAGTTTGTTCTTCGCGAATTTGCGGATGGTGATGTTGGCGCCCTTCAGCGCCAGCGGCGGGATCACCGCGTTCACCCGCGAGCCGTCCTTCAGCCGCGCGTCGACCATCGGACTCGATTCGTCGATGCGCCGCCCGATCGGCGCCACGATGCGGTCGATCGCACCGACCACTGCGCTCTCGTTGCTGAACGTGACCTCGGACAGCGTGAGCTTGCCCTTGCGCTCAATGTAAATCTGATCGAAGCGGTTGACCATGATCTCGGTCACGCTGTCGTCAGCCAGCAGATCTTCGAGCGGCCCCAGCCCGACCACTTCGTTCAGCAGTTCCTTCGCCAGCTGCGCCGGATCGACTTCGGGCGGCAAGGTTTCGTGCTTGAGGATCTCTTCGATCATCTTGCGGGTCGCCTCGCGCAATTCCTGCTCGCCCATGTGGCTGACGTCGAGCCGCCGCAGATCCATCGCCTGGATCAGTTTCGCGTGCATCGCGCGGCGCGTCTCGTTGCGTACCTGGATCGCGGCGCTCGACGCCGGAGACGGCTCCAATTCTTCCCGCTTCACCGGCGCCGCGGCAGGCGCGGCGGCAGGTGCAGGACGGGCCGCAGGCGCCACCGCAGGCGCCGCCGGCGGCACAGGCTGCGCCGCCGCGGGCGCACCGTCGACCACGCGGAACTGGTAGCCGCCGATCATGATCGTATCGTCCGGCCCGAGCGGTCCGTACGAGCCGTCGATCGTCCGGCCGTTCACCTCGGTGGCGCTCATGCCGCCGTGATCCTCGACAAAATAACCGTCAGCACGGTGATGGATCGTCGCGTGCTTTTTCGCGATCGACCAGCCGCGAATCACGATCAGATTGTCATCGCTCTTGCCGATACCGCAGGTATCGATCATGCATTCGACTTCGTTCGATTGCCCTTTCGGACTGGTGATCGCTACGCGAAACATGTGTTGTTGCCTCTCAATCGATGATCCCGTTGGCGCCCAGCGCACGCTCGTAGCGCTGACGGATCTCGTGACCGCGCTGCAGACGCTCGCGGTTGATGGTGGACGTGGGATCGACCAGCGACGGCGTCACGAAGAACACCAAGTCGGTGCGTCCCTGCTGGAAATTGGTCGAGCGGAACAGCGCTCCGAGGACCGGCAGATCGCCGAGCAGCGGCACCTTGTCGACCTGGTTCGACATCTGCGAGTTGACCAGGCCGCTGATGACGATGGTCTGCCCGCTCCTCAGATTGATTTCGGAATCGGTCGAGCGCGTCAGGAAGCCGGGATTGCCCTGCACCGTAACCGCGGGATCGATCGACGTCACCTCGGTGTGAATCTTGGCCATGATGTTGTTGTTCGGATCGGCGTACGGCGTGACGTCCATCTTGATGCCGTAGTCCTTGTAGGTGACGGTCGCCGGACTGAGGCCGGACGCCGGCGTCACGATCGGCACCTGGCCGCCGGCCAGGAACTTGGCGTCACCACCACTGCGGGTCGACAGCTCCGGCGTCGCGAGAATATAGGCATCGCCGTTCTGCAGCGCGAGATTGATCTTCGACGTGATGGTGGTCGCGATGCCGAGATAGCCGCGCGGCGGGCTGACGCGCGACGGCAAGCCGGTCTGGAACGCGGGATCGTTCGGTGTCACCCGGAACAGGCTGTTCGAAATCAGGTCGCCGGCCAGTCCGCCCGCCGGCCCGTTGATCGACTGCTGCCAGTCGATGCCGAGATTTTCCATCGCCGTTTTCTTGAATTCGAGGATCTGCACTTTCATGTAGATCATCTTCTTCATCGTCACTTCTTCCTGGCGCGCCAGATTGACGGCGTGGAACAGCGACGCCGCCTTGTCGATGCGCTTCAGGTCGTCCTTGCTGGCAGTGCCGCTGACCATCACGTTGTCGCCGACGCGATCGACGTGAATGCCGGGGAAGCTCTTCAGCAGTTCCGCCAGCTGACTGTAGGCAAAGGCAACGTCGCGCGACGTGATGTGCACGTGATAGCGGCTGCGCGCGCCGCTCTTGGTCCAGATTACGAGACTGGTGTCGCCGGCGCCTTCAGCCAGCAGCAGCAGCCCCTTGTCCAGCACGGTCGTGGTCAGCAGCTTGCCGTTGCCGACCGCGACCCGTTCAATATGCTGTACCGGTATCGTGCGTACCTCCCCCGAGTACATGTCGATGCGCACGGTCTTCTGATCGGCCTGCGCAACCAGCGGCAGCAGGCAAAACACGGCCAGAAGCAAGACATTCCACACTCGATTCATATTAGTCATCTTGTTATTCCCATCCTGCGTTACTGTTTCTGCGGAGTTGCGGACGTCGGCATCGGGATGCCCGGGTACAGCATCTGCGGCTGCTGCGGCGCCTGCGGGGCGCCGGACTGCGACGCCGGTGCCGCCGTTCCGGCGCCGCCATTCGATCTCATCGCCTGCAGCGCCGACAATGCGACGCTGAGCGGCGTGCTGACGCCGCCACCACCGGTGCTGCTGCCGCCGATGATGTACTGAACCGTATGGGTCGGTCCTTCGGCATCCGATATCAGCGTTCTGGAATTGATCGGCTCCAGTTTTGCCACTTGCCCGTCGTTCCCGGCACGCAGCACCGCCCGCAGCCGGCCCAGTTGCTGCGCCAGCGCCAGCCGCGCCGCCTGTTCGGGCGTGACTTCAAATGTCATGTTGGTGTACTGGAGGGTGGACGGCATGCCCGGCATGTTGGCCGTCTTGGGCGCCGCATTGTGCGTGCTCTGTCCGACCGCCATCACCTTCAGCTTCTGCAACAGCAGCACGATCTGCTGGCTGCTCGCGTCCTTCGGGTCGGGCATGATCAGGAACAGATCCACCAGGTTTCCGGGGCGAATCATGTTTGCGACCGAATTCACCTCGTTCACGTCCACCGTGATCGCACGCGTGCCGTCCGCGATCAGTTCCGAAAAATCCTTGACCTTTTTATGAACGTCTTCCTCGCGCAGCGGCCTCCCGCGCAGCACGTCGTCCAGCAGCTTGCTGCCCTCGTAGGACTT
>JBDZVW010000253.1:2850-4493 GCA_040255885.1 Betaproteobacteria bacterium | reverse complement strand
GGTCCGGTTCCACGGTAAATATCGTTGTAGTCACTTCTGTTCCCGGTAATCGTAGTGCCATTGTCGGGCATGATGTACAAGTCGTATTTACTGGTGCCGCCGCTGATAATGTTGTTGAGCACGGTGTTGTTCGTCAGCGTGGCATTATTGCGCGGCATGCCCGCCGCCTCAATACCGGCGCGGGCGGCGGTTCCAACAATCGTATTGTTGAATACCCTGGTAGCATTGGCCGCAGACAGGTAAATTCCGCGCCGACGATTGTTGACCAGTACATTGTCGTAGATCAGACCGTTGCTGCTTACTTCAAAAAATATCGCCGAATCGACCGGGCCGTTGTCGTGGATGTAGTTGTTACGAACGATGATCTGTTCGCCGCTGTTGGCATAATCGAACCAGATTCCTGAGCCGTTGTTGAAGCCGACATCGCTGTTTTCAATCACGCCATAGGCTCGCGTGGTCGCCTTGAACCCGCCGGCATGCCACAGCGGGTTGAAATTACGGTAATTGTTGTTGTTCAGCGTGACGTTGGTCACCAGAAAGTTGGTGCTGCCGGAAGCGGTGATGCCGGAGTCACCGTTATTGCTGATGTTGCAGTCGCGGACTTGTGCACCGTCCTGCAGATAACCCATGCTCAATCCGGTAAAGTCCGTATACTGGATATCGCAGGATTCGATCACCGAATGAGAACTCAATTCGACTGCCGCACCTTGTTGCGTGAACGCCGACGCATTGGCGTGGCGGAACGCCAGACCTTTCACATGAACATAAGGCTTGTGCATGAATAGCAGGCGCCGCCGCACACTCGCTTCCATCACATGGTTGTTGGGATCCGAGCCGTCCGCCAGCCACACATACAGCGTCGACGTAACGGGATCGTAGTAGAAGGTTCCCGCCGACATGCTGCTCAGCCCGCTGCCGACGGGGTTGGGATATTCCGAGGGGCCGTAGTACCGGCTCGGCATCCCGATCTGCTGCAATGGCCCTTCCGATCGGGCATCGAAATCGACGAACACTTGTTGACTGTTATAAGGCCAGCCGGTTTTTTCCCAGATTGTCGGGCTGTAACGGGTCCAGCCGGTCACGACGTCCGACCCCTTGATGACCGGAATTTCGCCGGCGTAGGCGAATATATTGATCGGCTGGTCCGCCGTGCCGCCGGTTGTCATCTCGACGTCCTCGCGATAAGTGCCGCCGCGGACCAGAACGGTGTCGCCCGCGACAGCCCTGTTCACGGCATGCTGTATGGTCCTGAACGGAGAATCGAGTGAAGTCCCGGAATTGCTGTCGCTGCCGTCGGTCGCAACGTAATAAGTCGCAGCCCAGACAGAATGTGCAAAAATGATTGGCAGGACAAGGTAAAGGGCACACCGAAGCCGCAGGGCGGCGTCTTGAAGCACTGGTTCGAGCACACAAAATTTCATGGCCGCGCTCCGTAAAGTTACAGGTCCGGACGGACCTTGACGCCGAAGCTGCGGGTATGCTCCCAGTCAAACTTGTCGGTGCACCGAGGCAGCGCTCCCAACGAAGGACGCGCATGCGATTGCAGTCATTCTTTTTATTGCCGACTGAATCCGAAGCTGGCAACCCCGCTGTCTTGGCGTAAGCCGCAGACCGGTGATTTTGCGCCTCCACCTCGCGATGGA
>JBDZVW010000253.1:0-2750 GCA_040255885.1 Betaproteobacteria bacterium | reverse complement strand
GCTGTCTTGGCGTAAGCCGCAGACCGGTGATTTTGCGCCTCCACCTCGCGATGGATTTGCCTTTAGCAACTTCGCTTGCAACTGGCATCCTACTCGCCACGTCTGCGTCACGCAACAGCGTGTAACGCCGGCTATCGGTTTTCTTGAATTGTCGTCCGCGGCTGCTCGCGCATCCGCGATCATGGCAGTTTTTCCGCGCCACTCAGATGATCGCCCGCGACTAAAAGGCTACAATTGTGGGCGATCGACGACAATCTGCGACGCCTCAGGAAATTGGCGGCCTTTTGGACACTTCAATAAATCACGACCCCGCCCAAGGCGTGGCGAATCATACGCCGATGATGCAGCAGTATCTGCGCATCAAGGCGCAGCACCCGGACATGCTGCTGCTGTATCGCATGGGGGATTTCTATGAGCTGTTCTATGGCGACGCGGAGAAGGCAGCGCGGCTGCTCGACATCACGCTGACGCGCCGCGGCACTTCGGCCGGGGAGCCGATCAAGATGGCCGGCGTTCCGTATCACGCACTCGAGCAGTATCTGGCGAAACTCGTCAAACTCGGCGAGTCAGTCGCGATCTGTGATCAGATCGGTGATCCGGCGACGTCGAAAGGACCGGTCGAACGCCAGGTCACGCGCATCGTGACGCCCGGCACGCTCACCGATTCGGCATTGCTCGACGACAAGCGTGACAACATTGTCGCCGCGCTTGTCGAGCGCCGTGGACGGCTGGGCCTGGCGTGGCTGTCGCTCGCATCCGGCCGCTTTGGCGCGATGGAGACCGACGCCGGCAATCTCGCGGCCGAAGCCGAACGCCTGAAGCCGGCTGAAATCCTGATGCCAGAAGACGCCGCGATCGATCTGTCGAACGGCCTCGCAGCAGCGGCAACAAAACGGCTCGCGCCGTGGCAGTTCGACTATGACGGCGCGCGCCGCGAACTGTGTGCGCAGTTCGGCACGCTCGATCTTGCCGGTTTCGGCGCGGAAGGGCTGCAGCTTGCGGTGGGCGCGGCCGGTGCACTGCTCGGTTATGCGAAAGCGACGCAGGTAACGGCGATTGCGCACGTCACCGCGCTGCAGATCGAACAGGAGCACACGTTCGTGCGCATGGATGCAGCAACACGGCGCAACCTCGAAATCTCCGAAACCATCCGCGGCGAGCCATCGCCGACGCTGCTGGCAGCGCTCGACACCTGTGTCACCACGATGGGCAGCCGGCTGTTGCGCTACTGGCTGCACCATCCGCTGCGCGACCGCGCCATCGTGCAGGCGCGGCTCAATGCGGTGGCAACGCTCGCCGGCGACGCCGACGCCGCGCCGTATCGCGCATTGCGTGACGCGCTCAAGCGCAGCGCCGACGTCGAACGCATCACGTCCCGCATTGCGCTGCGGAGCGCACGGCCGCGCGACCTGGCCGCATTGCGCGACACACTCACCGGATTGCCACAGCTTGCCGCCCTGCTGTCGCCGATTACGGACGGCCATCTCGCGGAGCTGGCCGCCGCCGCGGCGCCGCAGCCGCAAACCGCGCAGCTTCTGGAACGTGCCGTCAAACCGGAACCGGCAGCGCTGGTGCGCGACGGTGGCGTGATCGCCGACGGCTTCGATGCGGAACTCGACGAATTGCGCGCCATCCAGGATAACTGCGGCGCTTTCCTGCTCGAACTCGAAGCGCGCGAGCGTGCGCGCAGTGGCATCGCGAATCTCAAGGTCGAGTACAACCGCGTACACGGTTTCTACATCGAAGTGTCGCGCGCGCAAGCCGACAACGTGCCGGACGACTACCGGCGGCGGCAGACGCTGAAGAATGCCGAACGCTTCATCACGCCGGAACTGAAAACATTCGAGGACAAGGCGCTGTCGGCACAGGAACGGGCGCTGGCGCGTGAAAAATCACTCTATGAGCAACTGCTCGATACGCTGGCCGGCGAACTGGCTGCACTGTCGCGGCTGGCACGCGCACTGTCCGAGCTGGACGTGCTGGCGGCATTCGCCGAGCGCGCGATTGCGCTCGATTACTGCGCGCCGGAATTCGGCGAGCAGCCCGAAATCGAAATCACCGCCGGCCGCCATCCGGTAGTCGAGCGCGAAATCGACGGTTTCATCGCCAACGACACACGGCTGTCCGGCGCACGCCAGCTGCTGCTGGTGACCGGTCCCAACATGGGCGGCAAATCGACCTACATGCGGCAGGTGGCGCTGATCGCGCTGCTCGCGCACTGCGGCTCGTTCGTTCCGGCCAAACGCGCGCGTATCGGTCCGATCGACCAGATTTTCACGCGCATCGGCGCGTCGGATGATCTCGCCGGCGGGCGCTCGACGTTCATGGTCGAGATGACCGAAGCGGCTTACATCCTGCATCACGCGACACCGTTCAGCCTGGTGCTGATGGACGAAATCGGGCGCGGCACGTCGACTTTCGACGGCCTGGCGCTGGCGTGGGCGGTAGCGCGCCACCTGGTCGAAAAGAACGCCAGCCTGACGCTGTTCGCGACGCACTACTTCGAGCTCACGCGCCTGGCGCAGGAATTCCGCCAGATCGCCAACGTGCATCTCGACGCGGTCGAGCACAAGGACCACATCGTGTTCCTGCACAGTGTCGAGGATGGGCCGGCGAGCCAGAGCTACGGTCTGCAGGTGGCGAGCCTCGCCGGCATTCCGCCGGCAGTGATCCGTGCCGCGCGCAAGTATCTAGTGCATCTCGAGGAAGCAGGCGCTGCACGCGATCCGCAGGGCGACCTGTTTTCCCCA
>JBDZVW010000252.1:0-4497 GCA_040255885.1 Betaproteobacteria bacterium | reverse complement strand
TGCGGGATGAAAAACGTGACCCTGCGCCAACTGAAAGTATTCGAGGCGGTCGCGCGCAACCTGAGTTTTTCGCGCGCGGCGGACGAACTGCACCTGACGCAACCGGCGGTTTCAATGCAAGTGAAGCTGCTGGAGGATATCGCCGGACTGCCGCTGTTCGAGCAGATCGGTAAAAAGATTTTTCTGACCGAGGCCGGACGTGAAGTGCAGGATCACGCGCTGGCGATGGCGCGGCAGATACGCCAGGCGGAAGCGCGACTTGCCAACCTGAAGGGCATGGAGCACGGCCAGCTCGACATTTCAGTCATCAGCACGGCGAAATACCTCGCGCCGCACCTGCTCGCGCGGTTCTGCCGCCAGCATCCCGGCATCCGGCTGAAATTGACTGTACACAATCGCGAGAGCGTGCTCGAACAACTGACAAAAAACACCACCGACGTTGCGATCACCGGTTATCCGCCGAAGGAAATGGACATCACCGCCGAGCCGTTCGCGCCCAATCCGCATGCATTCGTCGCGGCGCCCGACCATCCGCTGGCCCGGTCGCGGCGCATCCGGCTGGCGCGCATCGCGCGCGAAAACCTGCTGGTGCGCGAGCCTGGCTCCGGCACGCGGATACTGATGGAGCGCATATTTGCCGAAAACCGACTGACGTTCACCGCCGCGATGGAAATCAACAGCAACGAAACCGTGAAGCAGGCGGTGATGGCGGGGCTCGGCATCAGCCTGCTGTCATTGCACACTGTCGGACTGGAGCTCGAGGCGAAGCGCATCGCGGTGCTCGACGTAACCGGCACGCCGGTGGTGCGCGAGTGGTATCTGGTGCATCGCACCGGCAAGCGCCTGTCGCCGGCGGCACAGGCGTTCAAGACTTTTCTGCTGAAAAGCGCCGCACCGGTGCCCAGGATTCCAGCCTGAAAAAGCGTCTACATGTAGCCCGGCAGCCACAGCACGATCTGCGGAAACGCCGCGATCACGACGATGAACAGAATGATCAGCACGATGAACGGCGTCACCCCCCACAGCAATTCCTTCAGCGGAATCTCCGGCGCGATGCCCTGAATCACGAACAGGTTGAGCCCGACCGGCGGGTGGATCAGGCCGGTCTCCATCAGGATCGTCATCTGCACGCCGAACCACACCGGGTCGAAGCCGTGCGCCTCCAGCCCCGGCAGAATCACCGGCGTGATGAACAGGATGATCGCCACCGGCGGCAGGAAGAAGCCCAGCACGACGATCAGTACGTCGATCCAGAACAGGAATTCCCAGCGCGACATGTGCAGCGCAACCAGCCATTCCGTCGTGCTCTGACTGATGTGCAGATAGCTCATCACGTAGGTGTAGAGGAACGACATCGCGAGGATCATCATGATCATGCATGATTCCTTCGCAGTGCCGAGCAGGACCGGGCCAAGCACGTTCCAGCGGTAGCCGCGGTACACCACGAACACCATCACCAGTGTTGCGAAGGCGCCAACACCGGCCACTTCGGACGGCGTCGCGTAGCCGCCGTAGAGCGCGACCATCACGATGAAAATGATGACCGCGAACGGCAGCAGCCGCGGCAGCGTCTCCATGCGCTCGCGCCACGTGAAGTGCTCCTGCATGATGCGCAGATGGGCAGTATCGGCGCCGCCAGCCACTGCCTGCCGGTGATCACGGTGCGCCTTGTAGGCGACCCACACCGCGAACAGCGCCGCCAGCAGGATGCCGGGAATGATGCCGGCAATGAACAATTTGCCGATCGACTGCTCGGCCACGATGCCGTAAAGAATGAACGTGACCGACGGCGGAATCAGAATGCCGAGCGTGCCGCCGGCCGCGATCAGACCGCCTGCGAGCCCGCCCGAATAACCGCGTTTCTTCATCTCCGGAATGCCCATCGAGCCGATCGCGGCGGCGGTCGCGGTGCTGGAGCCGCACATCGCGGCGAAGATCGCGCAGCCGACGACGTTCGCGATGCCGAGCCCGCCCGGCAGCCGGCTCAGCCAGCGGTAGGCCGACTCGTAGAGATCCACCGACGCTCGTGTTCGGCCGATCGCTTCACCCATCAGGATGAACAGCGGGATCGCCAGCAGCGTAAAGTTGTCGAGCCCCTGGTAGAGCGTTTCCGGAACGGTGTGAATCAGCATCGGCGGCATGAAGACGACGATGAACAGCAACGACATCACACCCAGCGCGAACGCCACCGGCATTCCGCTCAACAGCAGCACCAGCGTTCCCACGGCGAACAGCACGCCGATATCGAACTGACTCATTTTGCGCCGGCCTCCTGCGCTCCGCCAAGCAACCGGAGGTCCTCGACAAGCTGCACCAGGTACTGCAGCGTGATCAACAGCATTCCGGCGGAAATCATCGCGTGCGGAATCCACAGATGCGGCGCCCACACGGAGTCGGTGGTCCAATCCTCGCGCCACGCGTGAATCGCGTACAACCCGACCTGGACACCGATGAACCCGCACACTGCGCATGACAGAACGTCGCCGAACAGCACGCGCCACGGGATCCAGCGTTTCGGCAGCAGAAGGTCCAGCACTTCGGTGCCGACATGGCCGCGCTTGAGCTGCGTGAACGAGGCCGCCGCGAATGTCGCGGCAATCAGAAGGAAAACGTTGGTTTCCAGCGCCCAGGTGTGCGGATGCACCAGGTAATAGCGCCAGATCACTTCATAGGTCACGGTGCCGGCGGATATCGCGATCAGTGCGCCGCCAAGATATCCGGTAATCGAGCTGGCAATCTCCATCCCGCGGCAAAAGCCACGCCACATTGCTGCCACAATGATTCCCTCGCTGCAAAAGAAAAGCGCCATGCCGCAACGGCATGGCGCATCGTATCAGCAATACATGCTCACTTGACGGCTTCGGCCATCTTGATCAGTTTCGCACCGTTCTTCACATGATCGGCGAAATACTTGTATGCGCTCTTTTCGGCCAGCGCCTTCCACTTCGCGAAGTCCTGCTCGTCCATCGTGGAGACCTTGTCGCCGGCCTTCCCGTAAAACTGGGCGACCTTGTTGTCGTCCTTCTTGCATGATTCAAGCGCGAATTTCGACAGCGAGCCGCCCACTTTCATCACGATCTTCTGCTGCTTGGGCGTCAATTTGTCGTAGGTCGCCTTCGACATCAGCAGCGGCTCGAACATGTACCAGAAGGTCTTGTCCTGCGCGGTGGTCACGAATTTGGCAACCTCGTTGAGCCGGAAGCTCATCAGCGACGCACTCGACGTCCACATTGCATCGACGACACCGGATTGCATCGCATTGTACGATTCGTTCGACGGGAAGGTTGCGAGGGCGCCGCCGGCCGCCTGCAGCATCAGGTTGATCATCTTGCCGGCGCCGCGCGTCTTGAGCCCGTTGATGTCGGCCGGAACCAGGATCGGCTTGTCGCGCGACGCGACACCGCCCGCCTGCCAAACCGGAGTGATCAGCACCACGCCATGGTCCTCAAGATACTTTCTGAGCCATTTGCCGATGTCAGATTTGCCCCAGTTGTAGGCCTGCTTGTAGCTGCTGATCAGCGCCGGCATCAGCGTGATGTTGGTTGCGGGCAGCTTGCCGCCGGAGTACGCAAGCGGATATACCGACATGTCCAGCGAACCGTTCGCCATCGCGTCGAACTGTTGTTTGGGCTTGAACAACGAAGCACCCGGGTAAATCTGGAACTTCAGCGCACCGTTGGTTTCTTTTTCGACTTCCTGTGCGAACTTGCGTGCCAGCACGTCGCGGAAATCGGTGTGTGCCGGAAACTGGTGTGAAATCTTGAGCACCATCGGGCCTGCGGCAACGGCTGGCGCGCCAAAAAGCGCGGCACAGCCTCCGAGCACTGCCGCCAGCGTCAGACAACGGAAACTTCTGTTCATCACAAATCCTCCTCCAGTGTGAAACGATATAGCAATTGGCAGACGGGCAACCCGGCCGACAGTCGCTTGTCAGGCACGGCTCCGGCGATGCCAGCTCGGGATGCTCAGCAACCAGGATGCGACAATGACCTATGTCGCTTGGATTTCATATTGCCACGAGCTTTCCCATGGAGCAAGACCAAAGTACGTTGCAGCTACGTTGTGGCATCGCACAAAAACTATGTCTGCCTGCGGGTTATTCGTCGGATTTCTTGCCGAGACGCACGCCCAGTTGCTTGAGCTTGCGATACAGGTGCGTGCGTTCGAGTCCGACGCGATCGGCTACGCGGCTCATGTTGCCGCCTTCCTTCGCAATATGGTGCTCGAAGTAAACACGTTCGAACACGTCGCGCGCTTCGCGCAACGGCAGGTCGAGCGTTACGTCGTAGCGCGGCGGTGCGGCGGCATCGAAGTCAGCAAGCACACGCGCCACGTCGTCCTGTGAAATTTCATCGCTCAGCGCAGTCAACGCGATGGTCTTGACCACGCTTTCGAGCTGCGCCAGATTGCCCGGCCAATCGTGCGCACGCAGCGCGTTGAGTGCCGCGGTGCTGAACTGCCGCGGCGCCGATTCGCCGGCCTCCACCATGCGCGCGA
>JBDZVW010000251.1:0-4501 GCA_040255885.1 Betaproteobacteria bacterium | reverse complement strand
TCGTAGAGCACCTTGCCCGGCTGGATCTCGGCGACCCAGTATTCCGGATTGCCCTTGCCGTTGCCCATCCGCACTTCAGCCGGCTTCTGCGAAATCGGCTTGTCCGGGAAAATCCGGATCCACACCCGGCCGCCGCGCTTGACGTGACGCGTCATCGCGCGCCGCGCCGCCTCGATCTGGCGTGCGGTCAGACGGCCGCGCCCGATCGCCTTCAGCCCGAACTCGCCGAAGCTGACCTTGTTGCCGCGGGTGGCCTTGCCGGTATTGCGGCCCTTCTGTTCCTTGCGGTATTTCCGCCTAGCTGGCTGCAGCATGCTTCGCTCCCAACCTTCTCGGTTTGCGTTCGGGTTCCGGTGCCGCCGGCGCTGCCGATTGCTCGTTCTTGCCCAGGACTTCGCCCCGGAATACCCAGACCTTGATGCCGATCACGCCATAGGTGGTCTTGGCCTCGGCAAATCCGTAATCGATGTCCGCGCGCAGCGTATGCAGCGGCACGCGCCCTTCGCGGTACCATTCGCAGCGCGCGATCTCGGCGCCGTTCAACCGCCCCGAGCTCATGATCTTGATGCCCTGCGCGCCGAGCCGCATCGCATTGGTGATCGCGCGCTTCATTGCGCGCCGGAACATGATGCGTTTCTTGAGCTGCTGCGCGATGTTGTCGGCGATCAATTGCGCATCGACCTCCGGCTTGCGCACCTCTTCGATGTCGATCTTGACCTGCGGCACGCCCAGCATCTTCTGCAGTTCGTTGCGCAGCGCCTCGATGTCTTCGCCTTTCTTGCCGATCACCACCCCGGGACGTGCGCTGTAGATCGTGATGCGCGCGCTCTTCGCCGGGCGCTCGATCACCACCCGCGACACGGCCGCGTGACCCAGCTTGCGTTTGAGAAAGTCGCGGACGTCGATATCTTCCTTCAGCATCGCCGGAAAATTGCGGCTGTTCGCGTACCAGCGCGACGCCCAGTTGCGCTGCACCGCCAGGCGGAATCCGGTCGGATGAATCTTCTGTCCCATCGCTATTTCCCTTCGTCCGCGACGGTCACGTAGATGTGGCACGTCGGCTTGATGATGCGGTTGCCGCGCCCTTTCGCGCGCGCCATGAAGCGTTTCAGGCTGGGTCCCTGCTCGACATGGATCTTCGCAACCCTGAGCTCGTCGACGTCCGCACCCTCGTTGTGCTCGGCATTGGCGATCGCCGATTCCAGCACCTTGCGAATGATGACCGCGCCCTTCTTCGGGCTGAATGTCAGCAGATTGAGCGCCTTTTCAACCTGGAGGCCGCGAACCTGGTCGGCGACCAGACGGCCCTTCTGGGCCGACAGCCGGACACCGCGCAGCGTGGCAGTCGTTTGCATGATTTAAGTCCTCACTTCCTGGCCCCGACCGAGGACTTCTTGTCACCCCCGGCCTTGGTGTGTCCCTTGAACGTCCGGGTGTGCGAAAACTCGCCGAGCTTGTGGCCCACCATGTTCTCGGTGATATACACCGGAATATGCTGCTTGCCGTTATGCACGGCAATGGTGAGCCCGACGAAATCCGGCAGGACGGTGGAGCGCCGCGACCAGGTCTTGATCGGGCGCTTGTCGTTGGCCGAACGTGCCGCTTCCACCTTCTGCAGAAGATGATCGTCGACGAACGGGCCCTTCTTGATCGAACGTGCCATGAATTAGCCTCTATCCCTTGTTCTTCGCCTGGCGCCGGCGCACGATCATGCCGCGAGTGCGCTTGTTGCGGCGGGTGCGATAACCCTTTGCCAGAACACCCCACGGACTCACCGGATCGCGCCCCGCCGCGGTCTTGCCTTCACCACCGCCGTGCGGATGGTCGATCGGGTTCATCGCCACGCCGCGCACGGTGGGACGAATGCCGCGCCAGCGTTTGGCACCGGCCTTGCCGATCGATTTGAGCGAATTCTCTTCGTTGCCGACTTCGCCGATCGTCGCACGGCAATCGACGTGCACCTTGCGAATCTCACCGGAACGCAGCCGCAACTGGGCGTAGCTGCCTTCACGTGCCAGCAGCTGCACCGACGTGCCGGCGGCCCGCGCCAGCTGCGCGCCCTTGCCCGGCAGCATTTCGATGCAATGGATCGTGGTGCCGACCGGGATGTTGCGCAGCGGCAGCGCATTGCCGGGCTTGATCGGTGCCTCGACGCCGCTCATCAGCTGCGTGCCGGCGGTAACACCCTTCGGCGCGATGATGTAACGGCGCTCGCCGTCGACGTAGCACAGCAGCGCCAGATGCGCGCTGCGGTTCGGGTCGTATTCGAGCCGTTCGACCTTGGCCGGGACGCCGTCCTTGCTGCGCTTGAAATCGACGATGCGATAGTGCTGCTTGTGACCGCCGCCCTGATGGCGCGTCGTGATCTGGCCGTAGTTGTTGCGGCCGGCGCGCTTCGATTGCGATTCGACCAGGCCGGCGTAAGGCTTGCCCTTGTGCAGCTGCGGATTGACGACCTTGACCACCGAACGGCGACCGGGGGAGGTCGGTTTGACTTTGACCAGCATTACTTGATCTCCCCTTCAGCAAAATTGATTTCCTGGCCCGGCTTGAGGCTGACGAAGGCTTTCTTCCAGTGGGCGCGGCGTCCGTTGAACCGCGCGGAGCGCTTCACCTTGCCCTTGACGTTGGCCACCGTCACCGCCTCGACCTGCACCTTGAACAGCAATTCGATGGCTGCCTTGATCTCCGGCTTGGTCGCATCGCGCACCACCCGGAACACGGTCTGATTGCGCTTGTCCGCCACCAGCGTGCTCTTTTCGGACACCACCGGCGCCAGCACCACCTGCATCAGGCGTTCGACGTTTTTGACACTGACGGCTTCACTCATGACAGCATCTCCTCGAGCTTGGCGACCGCGCCACGCGTGATCAATACCCGGTCGTAGCGGATCAGGCTCACCGGATCGGCGCTTCTGACCGCCACCACGCCGACGTGCGGCAGGTTGCGCGCCGACAGATACAGATTGTCATCGACCTCGTCGGTGACGATCAGCACGTTCTCCAGTCCCATCGCCTTGATCTTGCGCGCCAGCATTCCGGTTTTCGGCGCATCGACGGTAAAGGTCTCGACCACCGACAGCCGCGCTTCGCGCACCAGCTGCGACAGGATCGCGCTGATGCCGGCACGGTACATCTTGCGGTTCAGCTTGTGACTGAAATTCTCGTCCGGCGAATTCGGAAAGATCTTGCCGCCGCCGCGCCACAACGGGCTTGATGCCATGCCGGCACGCGCACGGCCGGTGCCCTTCTGGCGCCACGGCTTGCGCGTCGACTTGGCGACATCGCTGCGCCCCTTCTGCGCCCGGTTGCCGCTGCGTGCATTGGCGAGATAGGCGGTCACCACCTGGTGCACCAGCGATTCGTTGTAGCGGCGTCCGAATGCCGCATCGGAGGCCGCCACCGATGTGGTCGCCTGCCCTTGTTCATCAATCATCTGCAGTTCCATCACGCACCTGCCTTTGCGGCCTTGCCGCTGCCGGCGGCACCGGCCTTGATCGCCGGAAAGACCGTGACGTCGCCGCCGCGCGATCCCGGCAC
Source organism: Betaproteobacteria bacterium (assembly GCA_040255885.1). Lineage (GTDB taxonomy): Bacteria > Pseudomonadota > Gammaproteobacteria > Burkholderiales > JBDZVW01 > JBDZVW01. Next base: position 962 of record JBDZVW010000251.1, on the reverse strand, counting down.
TGCGCCGCGGATCAGCAGCAGCTGCCGTTCGGTATCGACGCGCACGATTTCCAGACTCTGGGTCGTACGCTTGACGTTGCCGAGCTGCCCCGCCATTTTCTTGCCGGGAAACACGCGGCCGGGGTCCTGCGCCATGCCGATCGAGCCCGGTTTGTTGTGCGATACCGAGTTGCCGTGGCTGGCGCGGTTGGAACCGAAATGATGGCGCTTGATCACGCCGGCAAAGCCCTTGCCCTGCGAAGTCCCGGCAACGTCGACCTTCTGGCCGGGCACGAAGATGTCGACGCCGATGGTGCCGCCGACTTTCAGCTCGGCGACATCTTCCGGCGTCGTGCGAAATTCGCGCAGCACGGTTCCCGCTTCCACGCCGGCCTTCGCGAAATGGCCGGCCGCGGCCTTGTTCACGCGGCTCGCGCGGCGCCGGCCGAACGTCACCTGTACCGCACAGTAACCATCGGTTTCCGGACGCTTGATCTGAGTGACGCGATTGTTGGACACGTCGACCACGGTCACCGCGACGGAATCGCCGTCATCGGTGAACACGCGGGTCATGCCAATCTTGCGCCCGACAAGTCCTAAACTCATTTTAGTTACCCTTGTCAAAAGGGGCCGACTGCTGTTGGTCGGCCATTCCAATTCAGGATCGAGGATTGAGCTATCAGGATTGAGGGAAATTTTCCGGCGCGCTGTGCGCGCCGCATTCTTCACGCAATCCTCAGTCCTCGATCCTCAATCCTATAATTTGATTTCCACATCCACCCCGGCCGGCAGGTCGAGCTTCATCAGCGCGTCCACCGTCTTGTCGGTCGGGTCGACGATGTCCATCAGGCGCTGATGCGTGCGGATCTCGAACTGGTCGCGGCTGGTTTTGTTGACGTGCGGCGAGCGCAGGATGTCGAAGCGCTGCATGCGCGTCGGCAAAGGCACCGGACCCTTGACGATGGCTCCGGTGCGCTTGGCCG
>JBDZVW010000250.1:0-4502 GCA_040255885.1 Betaproteobacteria bacterium | reverse complement strand
AAGCGCTTGCCCGCAAGTGGCGTCCCCAAACATTTTCCGAACTGGTCGGCCAGGAACATGTCGTTACCGCGCTGACCCATGCGCTGGAACAGGGACGCCTGCATCACGCCTATCTGTTCACCGGCACCCGCGGTGTCGGCAAGACCACGCTGGCGCGCATCATCGCGAAGGCGCTGAACTGCGAGACCGGCGTCACCGCCACGCCATGCGGCGTGTGCGCCGCCTGCCGCGAGATCGATGGCGGCCGTTTCCCCGATCTGGTCGAGTTGGATGCCGCGTCGAACACGCAGGTGGACAACATGCGCGAGCTGCTGGAGAACGCGCTCTATGCGCCCACCGCCGGACGCTACAAGGTCTATCTGATCGACGAAGTGCACATGCTGTCGCGTAGCGCGTTCAACGCGATGCTGAAGACGCTGGAAGAGCCGCCAGCGCACGTCAAGTTCATTCTCGCCACGACCGATCCGCAGAAAGTCCCGGTGACGGTGCTGTCGCGCTGTTTGCAGTTCAATCTCAAGCAGATTCCGCAACCGCAGATCGCCGGCCAGTTGCGCAAGGTGCTGGAGGCTGAAGGCATTGCATTCGAGGACGCCGCGCTGGCGCTGCTGGCGCGCGCGGCGCAGGGCAGTCTGCGCGACGCGCTGAGCTTGCTCGACCAGGCGATCGCTCACGGCGGCGGGCAGGTGACCGACACGTCGGTGCGCGCGATGCTCGGCACCGTCGACCGGGGCTATCTGTTTACGATACTGGAGGCGCTGGCGGCCGGTGACGGGCCGGCGATGATCGCGGAGGCCGACCGCATGGCCGCGCGCAGCCTGTCGTTCGAGGCGGCACTGCAGGAATTGGCGACCCTGCTGCACCGCGTCGCGCTGATGCAGGCGGTGCCCGATGCGATCGACGCGAATGATCCGGACCGGCCGCGGCTGGCGCAAGCCGCGGGCGCATTCACGCCGGAGGAAATCCAGTTGCTCTATCAGATCGCGCTGCACGGGCGCGGCGACATCGGGCTGGCGCCCGACGAGTACGCCGGTTTCACGATGACGTTGATGCGCATGCTGGCGTTCGTTCCGGAAAACGGTGCCGTGCCGTCCGCCGGTGCCGCAGCCAGGCGCGTCGCCCGGCCGGCAAGCGCCGCGCCACGGCGCGAGCGCGCGGCCATGGAAACGGCTGCTGCCGCAACGACGGCCCGGCAACCTGCGGCCCCGGCCCCGACGGCCGAGAGTGAAAACACGGTTGCTGTCGGCGGCGGCGACTGGCTGGCGCTGGTCAATGACGCGCTGAAAATCGGCGGCATGGCAAAAATGCTGGCGCAGCACTGCGAACTGGTGTCGCAGACCGCGGACCGGATCGAACTGCGGCTGGCGGAAGCGCACGTCCATCTGATGGAAAAACCGTATCAGGACAAGCTGCGGGCGGCGCTGGAAGCGCACTATGGGCGGCGCATGCGGCTCACGATCACGGCGGGGCCGGCCACCGGCAACACGCCGGCCGAAATCGGCGACCGCGAACGCGCGGCGCGCCAGGCGCAGGCGATCGCCGCCATCGAGCGCGATCCGTTCGTGCGCGAAATGGTCGAGAATTTCGATGCGCGGGTCAACGAGCCGACGATCAAACCTTTGTAGGAGTACGGATATGAAAAACGGATTGGCCGGCTTGATGAAACAGGCCCAGCAGATGCAGGAAAACATGAAGAAGGCGCAGGAGCAGCTGGCGACGATCGAAGTCGAGGGCCAGGCCGGTGCCGGGCTGGTGAAAGTCGTGATGACCTGTCGCCACGACGTCAAGCGGGTTTCGATCGACGACAGTCTGCTGGGTGATGACAAAGACATGCTCGAAGATCTCGTCGCGGCGGCGGTCAACGACGCGGTGCGCCGGGTGGAAACCACGGTGCAGGAAAAAATGAGCGGACTGACCGCCGGCTTCAGCATGCCGCCGGGATTCAAGCTGCCATTTTAAGGGCGGTGAGGAGTGAGGTGTGAGGAGTTGAAGTTTCCGGCGTGCGAGGCACGCCGCATTATTTACCCCTCACCCCTTACGCCTCACTCCTCACGCTTCTAAATGACACCATCCAGCCTCGACGAGTTGATCAACGCCTTGCGCTGCCTGCCTGGAGTCGGCCCGAAATCGGCGCAGCGCATCGCCTATCATCTGCTGCAACGCGATCAGGCGGGTGCGGCGCGGCTGGGCACCGCGCTGGAGCGCGCGCTGAAGCTGATTCGCCGCTGCGAGAAGTGCAACAATTTTGCAGAGGAGGCGGTATGCGAGTTGTGTGCGTCGCCGCGGCGCGATGCGCGATTGCTGTGCGTGGTTGAAACGCCGGGCGATTTGCTGATGATGGAACAGGCGCAATGTTACCGTGGCCTGTATTTCGTACTGATGGGCCGCCTGTCACCGCTCGATGGCATCGGGCCGAAGGAAATCCATCTCGACCGGCTGGTGCAGCGCGCCGCCGACGGTGTGGTGCAGGAGGTGGTGCTGGCAACCAACTTCACGGTCGAAGGCGAGGCCACCGCACATTACGTCGGTGAACTGCTGCGGCCCCAAGGCATCAAGGTGACGCGCATTGCGCGCGGATTGCCGATGGGCGGCGAACTCGAGCACGTTGATGGCGGCACGCTGGCGCAGGCGATGCTCGAACGAAGAGAGGCGTGACATGGTGAAGCATTCGGCCGCTCCCTCCCGCGTGCACAAGCCGGCACGCCGCGGACGCCGCCGCGTTGCGACGCCGCCACCGCCTGACAACACACAGAAGCTGCAGAAGGTGTTGGCGCAGGCGGGGTTGGGTTCGCGTCGTGACATGGAGCAGTGGGTGCGCGAAGGCCGCGTTCGGGTCAATGGTGCGGTCGCGATGGTCGGCATGCGGGTCGGTCCCGACGATCTGGTCAAGGTCGGCCGGCGCATCGTGCGGCTGCGCCCGGCGCGTCGCCTGCCGCGCGTGCTGCTCTACCACAAGCCGGAAGGCGAGATCGTCAGCCGCGACGATCCCGGCGGACGGCCGACGGTGTTCGAACGGCTGCCGCGGCTGCGCGGCGCGAAATGGCTGGCGATCGGCCGCCTCGACATCAACACCGGCGGATTGCTGATCTTTACGACGTCGGGGGAACTGGCCAATCGCATGATGCACCCGCGTTTCGAAGTCGAGCGCGAATACGCAGTGCGTGTACACGGCACGCTCGATGCGGATCAGGCGGCGCGGCTGACGAGCGGCATCGGGCTGCCCGACGGCAGCGCGCGTTTCGACATGCTCGAGGACGCGGGCGGCGAAGGCGCGAATCACTGGTACCGCGTATTGCTGAAGGAGGGGCGCAACCGCATCGTGCGCCGCATGTTCGAGGCCGTCGGATTGACCGTCAGCCGGCTGCTGCGGGTGCGTTTCGGTCCGGTCGATCTGCCGCCGCGGCTGAAACGCGGCCAGAGCCTGGAGTTGAGCAACGTGCAGACGGCACGCCTGCTGACGTGGCTCAACTTCCCGGTTGATGGTGCTCCGCTGCCGGTGGCGCGTGGCCGGGCGCGAGCTGGTCAGCGCCCAGCATGAACACGCAGTCGCTGCCACCGCCGGTTTCCGGCCAGAAGAACGGCAGGTGCGGGAACGCGTATTCCACTTCCGCACGGCGGTGCCCGACTTCGACGACCAGCACGCCGGCTGCGGTCAGCCATTGCGCGGCGTCGGCGAGAATGCGGCGCACCACGTCGAACCCGTCGTCTCCGGCGGCCAGCGCCAGCTGCGGCTCGTGCCGGTATTCCGCCGGCAGCCGGCTCATGGCGGACGCATCGACGTACGGCGGATTGGTTATGATGAGATCATAGCGCCGCGGCGCCAGCGCGGCGAACAGATCGGACTGCGTCAGCCGTATGCGCGTCTCCAGCCGGTAATCCGCGACATTGTGACGGGCGACGTCGAGCGCATCGGAGGAGATGTCGGACGCATCGATCGTGGCGTGCGGAAACGCGTGCGCAAGCAGCACGGCCAGACAGCCGGAGCCGGTGCACAGGTCGAGCGCGCTTTGCACGGTGTCAGGTTCGGTGATCCACGGCGCAAGGCCGTCGGGCAGCAGCTCGGCAATGAATGAACGCGGCACGATCACCCGCTCGTCGACGTAGAAGCGAAAATCACCAAGCCAGGCTTCGCGGGTCAGATAGGCGGCCGGCTTGCGTTCGGTCACGCGCCGTTCGATCAATCCGAGCGCGTCGCCGATCTCGGCGTCTGTCAATCGCGCGTCGAGAAACGGTTCCAGCCGCTCCGGCGGCAGGTGGAGCGCATGCAGCACCAGATAGACCGATTCGTCGAATGCATTGTCGCTACCGTGGCCGAACGCAAGACCCGCTTCGGTGAAACGGCTGGTGCCGAAGCGTATCAGGTCGCGTACCGTTCGCAGCGTGTGCGCCGCCTCCGAAAAATCCATCATGCCGGGATTCTAGCGTGAATCGTTCGCTATGCCAGTACCCGTGCGAGAACGAACCCGTCCCAACCTTTTTCGCCAACTGTCTGGATGGCAGTCGCC
>JBDZVW010000012.1:0-18844 GCA_040255885.1 Betaproteobacteria bacterium | reverse complement strand
GAGCAGCGGACTTTTAATCCGTTGGTCGGCGGTTCGAATCCGCCACGACCTACCAATCTCCGAAAAGGCCGGCTCGATGCCGGCCTTTTTCGTTGATTCTCCGCTGACGAAATTCACTTCGCGTTTCTCCATTGTCATCGGTTTGCGAAATGCTCAATAATGGGCGCCTGAAAAGGCGTCGATGATGGGTTGACGCCATCAAACAGGAGAACATGAAATGCCGTATGCAATTCGCATTCACGAAACCGGTGGACCCGGGAAGATGCGCTGGGAAGAAGTACAGGTCGGGAAACCCGGGCCGGGCCAGGTTCTGGTGCGCAACACCGCAGTCGGGCTCAATTTCATCGATACCTATCATCGCACCGGGTCGTATCCGGCACCGCTACCGTTGACTCTGGGGATGGAAGGGGCGGGCGTGGTGGAGGCGATTGGACCGCGGGTGAAGGAATTCAAGGCAGGCGATCGCGTTGCGTACGCGCAGCCCCTGGGTGCGTACGCGGAGGTGGCGCTGCGTCCAGCCGACCGGCTGGTGAAGATTCCGGCCGGCGTCGACGACAAGATCGCCGCCGCGATGATGCTCAAGGGCATGACCGCGCAGTATCTGCTGCGGCGAACTTATCGTGTCAAGGCCGGTGACACTATCGTGGTGCATTCCGCGGCCGGTGGCGTCGGACAGATCCTGTGCCAGTGGGCGAAGTACCTGGGTGCGACGGTGATCGGCACCGTCGGCAGCGAGGAGAAAGCGAAGCTCGCGAAAAAGGCCGGCTGCCGCCACGTGATCGTTACCGCGAAAGAGAAATTTCACGAGCGCGTGAAGGCGATTACCAAGGGTGCCGGCGTTCCGGTGGTCTACGATGGCGTCGGGCGCGACACGTTCATGGATTCGCTCGACTGCCTGGCGCCGTTCGGGATGATGGTGAATTACGGCAGTTCATCGGGAACGGTGCCGCCATTCGACGTCGGCATTCTGTCGAAGAAAGGTTCGCTCTTTCTGACGCGCCCGACACTGATGACCTATACCGCGAAGCGCGAGGATCTGGTGAAAAGCGCGCGTGAATTGTTCTCGGTGGTCAAAAAGGGCGTGGTGAAAATTTCGGTCAATCAGACTTATCCGCTGCGCGAGGCGGCGCAGGCGCACCGCGATCTCGAGGCGCGCAAAACGACCGGTTCCACCGTTCTGCTGCCTTGAAAAATCAGGCGCCGCTTTCGCGGCGCCTGATTTTTTTATACAGGAACGGCCTCAGGCTGCGTTTCGGTTTGCCTGCCGGGTTTGGTTTCCGGTTCGGGTTTCGTCGCGACCGGTGCCTCGGCCTGTTGCTTCCGCTCTTCGGTCACGCGTTGCGCGCGTTTTGCGCGTTCGATCTGCCAAGCTTCATCGTACCATCCGTAACACATCGCAAGACTCCTTTCAAAACTTTCAAAAGAGCCTCCCTGCCGTATTCGGATCGTTGTGTTTTTATGCTACGCCTCGCGTTTCGCGATGGCAATATCGGCGTCACAGCAGTGCGCCGCGCGCAGTGATCGGCCATAGCGCCTCGACGCGGTCGTTGCGTACGCACACGTACCAGTCGTAAAGATTGACGGTCGGGTCGCAATGTCCGGGGATGAGTTTGAGCTTGTCTCCCACCGCGCAGCCGGCAGCACCGTTGAGATTCAGTACGCCGTGCTCATCGGAAGCGCTGACGTATTCGACGCCGTCTGCCGCGACCACGCGCGGCATGCCGGAATCGACGCTCGATGCCTTGAGTCCGGCATCGACGATCGCGCGCTCCGGCGTCGGGCGGCTCATCACCGTGGTCCACACGAACAGGCTGTGCTCGAACCGTGTTGCGCCGCTTTCCGGCCACTCGTTGCGCGCGTAATCCGCGTCCATGAAGATGTACGAGCCGGGTTGGAGCTCGTTGTAGAAACCGCTCGCGGCTTCGAGCGGGTAGGTGCCGGTGCCGGCGCCGGTGATGATACTGCAGTCGAGGCCGGCCTGCGCCAGCAGCGCGGTGGTGTGCTTCACATGCTCGACCACGCCGGACACCGTTTCCTCACGGCTGGCGAGCGTGCGGAAATGCTGTGCCGAGCCGTGATAGGCCTGCAGTCCGGCGAAGCGCAGATTGCGGCAGGCGGCGATGCGCTGTCCCAGCGCCACCGCTGCGGCACCGGGCGCGACACCGCAGCGGCCGGCACCGACGTCGATTTCGACCAGCACATCGAGCCGCACGCCGAATTCGCCGGCCGCCGCGTCGAGTTCATCTACATTGCCGGCATCGTCGACGCACACCGTGACGTGCGCTTGTCGCGCGAGCGCTGCGAGCCGCCTGAGTTTCGGCGGGCCGACGACTTCGTTGCTGAGCAGCACGTCGTTGACGCCGCCCATCACCATCGCTTCCGCCTCGCTTACTTTCTGGCAGCATACGCCGACCGCGCCGAGCGCAATCTGGCGTAACGCAATCTGCGGGCACTTGTGGCTCTTCGCATGCGGCCGGATGCGTACGTCGCGTTCCGCCAGCGAATCGGGCAGACGCCGCAGATTGCGCTCGAACGCATCGAGCTCGAGGATCAGGCACGGCGTGTCGACTTCAGCAAGCGGCATGCCGACGGCAGCCGGAAGACAGGATGATGGCATGGACAACGGCTCTAGTCGAAATGATGTGTCATGGCATCGGCGCCGCCGTCACTGAAGCCGGGCCGAGATCTGATGAGTACCGGCCGGCGCGCATGCCGCTGCAACCTCACGGCGCCGTGCGTCTCACATTGCCGCTCCGTGTGCATGCGCAGCCTGCCGCATGGCCGCGAATCCCTGTTCGAGATCATCGATCAGGTCCTGCGGATCTTCGAGTCCGACGTGCAGACGCAGCAGCGGATGACGGTCGTCCCAGCGCGTGGCGGTGCGCAACCGGGCGGGCGCGGCGCGCACCACCAGGCTCTCGTAGCCGCCCCAGCTGGCGCCGATGCCGAACAGCTTCAGCGCGTCGATGAAGGTGATCACCGCATCGTCGTCGGCAGGTTTCAGCAGCACGCCGAACAGCGACGCGGCGCCTTCGAAATCACGCTTCCAGACCGCATGTCCCGGATCGCCGGGCAGCGCCGGGTAGAGCACGCGCTTCACTTCAGGGCGCGCGGCCAGCCATTGCGCCACCGCCAGCGCATTGGCCTGTTGCTGGCGCAGCCGCACACCGAGCGTGCGCATGCCGCGCAACGCGAGATAGCAATCGTCCGGGCTGACGCTGTAACCGAAATCGGCGACGCTTTTGCGTAACGGCTCCCAATGCCGTTCGTTCGTCACTACGATGCCCAGCATTACGTCGGAATGCCCGACGATGTACTTGGTTGCGGCGTGGATCGACACGTCGACGCCGTGCGCCAGCGACTTGAAGAAGTACGGCGTACCCCAGGTGTTGTCGGCAAGCACCGGCACGCCGCGCGCGTGCGCCTGTTCGGCGATGGCCGGAATGTCCTGCATTTCAAACGTGAGCGATCCGGGCGTTTCGCAGAAGACAGCGCGGGTATTGGGCTTGAACAGCGCGTCGATGCCGGCGCCGATCAGCGGATCGTAATAAGTGACGTCGACCCCGTTGGGCTTGAGCCGCGATTCACAGAAATTGCGCGTCGGACCGTAAACCGTGTCGGCCACCAGCAGGTGGTCCCCGGCTTTGACGAATGCGTTGGTCGACGCGACGATCGCGGCCAGTCCGGACGGCAGCGCAGCAGCGCGATGGCCGTCTTCGAGTTGCGCGACGGCTTGCTCGAGCGCGAAACGCGTCGGCGTGCCGTAGCGTCCGTAGGTCATGCCTTCGTAATGCGCGGCGTGTGCTGCGTTGTAGGCTTCCATCGTCGGAAACAGCACCGTCGACGTACGGTAAACCGGGGTGTTGACCATGCCGCGCGTCTGTTCGACATCGCGTCCGGCATGCGTGAGCAGGGTATCTTTTTTCATTGCGGCTTTCGTGATTGAATGCCTATCTTATCAGCATTCCGCCGCGCGGCGGCACAGGGCGCCGTATCACTGCACCGTGCTGCGCCGCGGCCGCAGGCGTCAGATGGTTGCACCGGCGTCCGCGTCGGCATGATGCCGGCGCGCCGCCAGCCATTGCTGGAAGCGTTCGAGATAAATGAAGATGACCGGCGTCAGATACAGCGTCAGCGCCTGCGAGAAAATCAGCCCGCCGACGACGGTCAGGCCGAGCGATTCGCGGCCCGACGAGCCGCCGCCGATGTTGAGCGCGATCGGCAGGCTGCCCATCAGCGCCGCCATCGTCGTCATCATGATCGGCCGGAAGCGGATGATGCACGCGCTGTGCATCGCGTCGCGCGGGCTCATGCCTTCCTTGTTGACCGCTTCAATCGCGAAGTCGATCATGATGATGGCATTTTTCTTGACGATGCCGATCAGCATGATGATGCCGACGAACGCGTACATGTCGAGCGTCGAGTGAAACAGCAGCAGCGTGATCAGCGCACCGAGTCCCGCGGTCGGCAACCCGGACAGGATGGTGAACGGGTGAATGAAGCTTTCGTAGAGAATGCCGAGCACGATATAGATCACCAGCACCGCCATCAGCAGCAGGAAGCCCATGTTCGCGAGTGAGGCCTGGAACGCCTGCGCCGCGCCCTGGAAGGAGCCGGTCAAGGTTCCGGGCGGGCTGATCTGCCGCATCATCGAATTGATTTCGTCGATCGCCTGCGACAGCGCAACGCCGGGCGCGAGATTGAACGAGATGGTCACCGCCGGCAGTTGTCCGAGGTGATTGATCGTGAGCGGCCCCACGCCGCGCGAGATGCGGGTCACCGCCGACAGCGGCACCAGGTTACCGTTCGACGATTTTACGTAAAGCATCGACAGCGCGGCCGGATCGGACTGGTACTTGGGCTCGAGCTCCATGATCACCCAGTATTCATTGGTGGGCGTATAGATCGTCGATACCTGGCGCGCGCCGTACGCGTCATACAGCGCATTTTCGATTTGCGACGGCGTCACGCCGAGCGCTGATGCCTTGTCGCGCAGAATGTCCACCTGCACCTGCAGATTCGCGATCTGCAGGTCGCTGGTCACGCTCTGCAGTCCGGGCAGCGTTTTCATCTTGTCTTCGATGATCGGCGCCCAGTGCATCAGATCGTTGATGTCGGCGTCTTGCAGCGTGTACTGATACTCGCTCTTCGTCAGGTGGCCGCCGATGCGGATGATCGGCACGTTTTGCGGGTAGACTTTCATGCCCGGCAGCTTGGCCAGCTTGGGCCGCAGCTCCTGAATCACTTTCTCGGCGCTGACGCGCTCGCTGCGCGGCTTGAGTCTGATGAACATGCGGCCGAGATTGAGCTGCTGGCTGGAGCCGCTGATGCCGATGAACGAAATCATCGCTGCGACATTGGGATCGTTGCGGAAGATTGCCGCCGCTTTCCGCTGCAACTGTGCCATGCGGTCAAATCCGATGTCCTGCGCCGCTTCGGTGAACACGAAAATCTCTCCGGTATCTTCTTCCGGCAGAAAACCCTTGGGGACGGCGTAGAACAGGTAGGCCGTCGCCAGGATAATCGCGACAAACGTCACCATCGTCGCACGCTCGTGCCGCAGCACCCACTGCAAGCTGCGGTCGTAGCCGTTTCTGAGTGCGTCGAATCCGCGCTCCGAAAGCATGTACAGCTTGCCGTGGCGGGTGGTGTGCGGCTTCAATATGCGGCTGCACAGCATCGGCGTCAGCGACAGCGATACGAAACCCGACAGCAGCACCGCGGTCATGATCGTGACGGCGAATTCATGCAGCAGGCGCCCCAGGATGCCGCCCATGAACAGCACCGGAATGAACACCGCAAGCAAGGATATCGTCATCGTCACGATGGTGAAGCCGATTTCCTTCGAGCCGTCGAGCGTCGCCTGCAGACGGTTTTTGCCCATCTCCATGTGACGCGAAATGTTTTCCAGCATCACGATCGCATCGTCGACGACGAAGCCGACGCACAGCGTCAGCGCCAGCAGTGACAGATTGTCGATACTGTAGTGGAACATGTACAGCACCGAGAACGTGCCGACGATCGACAGTGGCAGCGCCAGACTGGGGATGATGGTGGCCGACAGATTGCGTAGAAAGACAAAGATCACCAGCACCACCAGCACCAGCGCCAGCAGCAGCGTGAATTCGACTTCGCGCACCGATTCGCGGATCGATTGCGAGCGGTCGTAGAGTATTCCGAGCTTGACGCCGGGCGGTATCTCGGCGCGGAAGGTCGGCAGCAATTTGCGGATCGAGTCGACGACTTCTATCGTGTTGGTTCCGGGCTGACGCTTGATGCCGAGCACCACCGCACGCTTGTTGTTGAACCAGGCGGCGACCTTGTCGTTCTGCACGCCGTCGATCACGCGGCCGAGCTCATTGAGCCGCACCGGCGCGCCGTTGCGATAGGCGACGATCATCGGGCGATAGGCGGCAGCGTCTTTCAGCTGGCCTTCGGCCGACACCGTGTAGGCGCGGTCATGAGAATACAGTGTGCCGGTCGGCAGATTGGTATTGTGCTGTTCGATCGCGGTCGCCACTTCGTCGATGCCGATGCCGCGGCTCGCCAGCGCGCGCGGATCGAGCTGAATGCGTACCGCGTACGGCTGCGATCCGAAAACGCTGACCTCCGCCACGCCGCTGACCATCGAGATGCGCTGCGCCATCAGCGTTTCGGCGTATTCGTCGACCTGCGACAGCGGCATCGTGTCGGACGTCAGTGTGAGATAGAAGATCGAGGAGGCTGCCGGATTGACCTTGCGGAACGACGGCGGCGTCGTCATCGTCGGCGGCAGCTGTTTCTGCGCCAGCGAAATCGCCGACTGCACGTCCTGCGCGGCGGCATCGATGTTGCGATCGAGCGCGAACTGCAGTGTGATGCGGCTCACGCCGGTGGCGCTGATCGACGTCATCGAATCGATCGCCGGGATCGCGGAGAACTGCTTTTCGAGCGGCGTCGCGACCGCGGCCGCCATCGTTTCCGGGCTGGCGCCGGGGAGATTGGCGGTGACTTCGATGGTCGGGAAATCGACGTTGGGCAGGCTGGACACCGGCAGCATGCTGTAGCTGATCGCGCCGAATATCAGAATGCCCATCATGACCAGCACGGTCATCACCGGCCGGCGGACGAACAGCGACGGTATGCTCATGACGACTGCTGCGGGGCCGGTGCGGGGCTGACCTTGGCGCCCGGCGAAAGCCGGATCTGTCCCGCTGTCACGACGCGTTCACCCGGCTTGAGGCCCTTGGAGATGACGGTCAGGCCGCCGTCCGAGTGTTCCACCGTCACCGGGCGCATCTCCGCGTTCATGTCGGCGTTGACGACGTAGACGTATTGACCGTCGGGACCGGTCTGCACCGCTTCGGAAGGCACGACGATCGCGTCTTTCTGCTGGTAGAGCGTTACGTCGACCTGCGTGAACAGGCCCGGCCACAGCAATTTTTCCCGGTTGGCGAACGCCGCGCGCAGCGTGATCGTGCCGGTTGCCTGATCGACCGCGTTGTCCACGAACACCAGTTTTCCGGATAGTGCGTGCGCATCCGCTCCCGGCAGCTTCGCGTCGACCTTGAGCGAGCCGGCGGACAGATACTTGTGAATCGATTCGAGGTCCTGCTCCGGCACCGAGAACGATACGTAGATCGGCTGGATCTGATTGATCACGACCAGCGGATTGGTGTCGTTCGCCTTGACCAGGTTGCCTTCCTGGATCAGGATCTTGCCGGTGCGGCCGTTGATCGGCGAGCGGATCGTCGTGTATTCCAGATTCAGCTTGGCATTCGCGATCATCGCCTCGTCGGCCTCGACGTTGGCTTTCGCGACGTTCAGGTTGTTCGCGTACTGCGCATAGTTGTCCTTCGAGACGAAGTGCTGGTCGACCAGTTTTTTATAGCGATCGGCCTGCGCCTGCGCGAACTGCATCTGTGCGCGGTCGCGCGCGAGCGTGGCCTGCGCCTGCTTCAACTGGGCGTCGAACGGCCGCGGGTCGATCTGAAACAGGATTTCGCCCTGCTTGACGTCGGCGCCTTCCTTGAAATAGACCTTCGTGATCTGGCCGTCGACGCGTGCCTTGATCGCGACCGTCCGGTACGGCGTGACATTGCCGATTGCATGAATGCGCACCGGCACAGTCTTCTGCGCGGCCGCCGCCATCGTCACCGGCACAGCCGCCGGCGTTTTGCGCATGGCGGCGCCGGATTCCTTGTCCGAACAGCCGCCCAGCACCATCGCCATGCTCCCCAGCACTACGACTACTGCTCCCCACCACCGGCAACTGCGACCGGCACTCCAACATTGCGCCCGACTGTTCATTTGATTTGAAATACTCGGAGACGAGGCTTGCGGAAAGCCGCCGAGAAATAGATTAAGAAGATCCGATCCGGCTTTGAAATGCCTCTTGCACAGCTTTTTTATAATGTATCGACCGCTGCCGTGCGAACAAAGCCCCCTCAAAATATATGACGTTATATACCACGGATGCGGCTCGTTTCGACACCGCTTACATATTTTTACATATCCGCGCCGCGGGCGCTCGTGTCTTGCCCGCAAAACCATATCGGCGCCGCAGCGTCATCATACGGACGGTCAAACAGAAAACCCGTCATCGGAGCCGGCCTGACGGTTCGCGGCCGTGGTGGCGCCCGGCATTCGTCACGGGCGTCGTCAAGGCCGGCCGGGTTTTGCGCCGCATGGCCCTCAATGTGTTAACAAACATTTGATCGTAAATAACAAATCATGTAATCGCACGACTTGTCCGGAGTCCACCTCCCGCCGATGGAACAGAACCGGGCCAGTGCAAACGATGCGTCTTGTCATCGCCATTGATTTCGCGTTTGCGGAAAATGCCCGTTCCCGGCCATGTCCACGGAACCAGCAGCAAATACTGCGCCATAGGCCGTTTTCCGTCAGAACAGTTAGAATGCCTCACGTTATCCGTACGACGGCAACCGAAGGGGCCCGCACCTTGCCGGGGCCCGTGGCCCGGGCAACCGGCCTTGACAGCCATTTTTCATGCGCCTTTATTACCCGAAGTCATTTCTCCAATTGCTGTTTGTCGGTTTTGCGCTGATCGCGCTGCCGCTGATCTTTGCGCTGGTCAACAGCGCGATTTCGGTCGACCGGCTGGCGAACCGCAGTCAGAAGGCGGTCTATGATGCAGTGCGCGCCACACAGAGCAGCCAGCGCCTGACCGAACAGCTGAGGGCGCTCGAGCGCACTGCGCGGCAGATGCTGATACTGGGCGATCGCAGCCTGCTCGATACCTACCGCATCGCTCACCAGCAGTTGCTGAAGACGGCAAAGGGATTCGATACGCTGCCGTTCGACAGCAGGCAACGTGCCGACCTCAGTCAGATTCTCAAAATCGAGCGCACGATCTACGGGGCCTTCGTCAATCCCGCCACGAGCGTGGCCGATCTGCAGATTGCGGTGGCGCAATTTCCGAAACTCGACGATCTGGCCCGCGAAATCACGGAACGCAGCAATCATCTGATCGATAACCAGATCGATGCGATGCGCCATACGGCGAGTACCGCCCAGCGCATCGTCTACTGGCAATTGCTGGCGCTGCTGCCGGTCGCACTGTTTCTGATGGTCGGCTTTGCGATCCTCATCACGCGCCCGATTCGCGAGCTCGAAGTCGCGATCCGGCGCCTCGGGAGCGGGCAGTTCGCAGTCCCGGTGTCGGTCAGCGGCCCGGAAGATTTGCAGTATCTGGGCCAGCGCCTGGAATGGATGCGGCGCAGACTGGTTGATCTGGAAGAGCAGAAGAACCGGTTCCTGCAGCAGGTTTCGCACGAGTTGAAGACACCGCTTACGTCGCTGCGCGAAGGCGCGGAACTGCTGAATGAGGAAATCGTCGGCAAGCTCACGCCGCAGCAGCGCGAAATTGCGCAAATCATGCGCGCCAAGAGTATAGAATTGCAGAAATTGATAGATGACTTGCTGAAGTTTGGCGCGATGCAGTTTCACAAGCTGCTCGCCGAGCGCCGGCTGGTCGAGGTGCGTCCGCTGATCGAATGCGCGGCCGAAGACCAGCGGCTGGCGCTGCGCGGCAAGGAATTGCAGCTTGATGTGAAGGCCGAAGATTGTACGCTCAATGCCGATCCTGAAAAAATCAGGGTTATCGTCGATAATTTGCTGTCGAACGCAATCAAGTTTTCACCGCGTGCCGGCGTGGTCGGCTTGTCGGCGCGGCGCGATGGGGACCATTTTATGATCGATGTCACCGATCAGGGGCCGGGTATCGACATGCGGGACAGGACACGCATATTCGATGCTTTTTTCCAGGGCCAGAACACGCCTTCCGGGCTGGTCCAGGGTACCGGGCTGGGATTGTCGATCGTGAGGGAATACGTCGGCGCGCACGACGGGGTGATCGAAGTGATTGACGATGGTCCGGGATCGGGCGCGCACCTGCGGGTGTCGCTGCCGTTGCAGGAAGCGGAGCAGGAGTGATGAGCTGGAACGCAATACCGTGCGGACTGCTGTTGGCCGTTGCGCTGAGCGGGTGTACGACGCCCGGCAACATGCCGGCGAGCAGCGGGGCAGCCGGCGGCGGCACCGCGTCGACGCCGGCCGAGGTGCCGACTGAAGCGCCCCAGGAAACGCCGGAAGAGAGCGACTGCACGCCGCCACCCGATGACGCCGGCAAGCTGCTGACTTATTTCGAGCATCTGAAAAAATTCGACGTTCTGAAAATGCAGCACGAAATGGACGTAGCCACGGCGGCGTTCACGCACACGCACAATGACTACAATCGCGTCCGGCTGGCGATGCTTTACACGCTACCTGACACCGGTTTCGCCGATTCCGGGCAGGCGGTGAAGCTGCTGGAGCCCGTCGTGAAAAAGCCGGATGCGCCGCTCCATGCGCTGGCATTGCTGGTAATGTCGTACACTCGCGAGCAGATGCGGCTGGGCAAGACGACCCAGGGACTGCAACAGAAACTTGACGCGCTAAAATCGCTCGACAAGACGCTGATCGAGCGCGACGCCGGAAAACCGCAGCATAAATGAACGCTTCCCCGATTGTTCTGATCGTTGACGACGATCCCGATATTCTCAAGCTGCTCGAGATCCGCCTGAGTGCGGCCGGCTACCGTGTCGCGGCGGCCGACAGCGGCGAAAAAGCCCTGGCACAGCTGGCGGCGACGCGGCCGCAGGCGGTGATCACCGATCTGCGCATGAGCGGCATGGACGGCATGGCGCTGTTTGAAGAAGTGCACAAGGCCAATCCGGTGCTTCCGGTCATCGTGCTGACCGCCCATGGCACCATTCCGGACGCAGTGGCTGCCACCCAGCGCGGGGTGTTCAGTTATCTGACGAAGCCGTTCGAGGCGAAGACGCTGCTGGCCGAAGTGGAGCGCGCGATTGCACTCGGCGGCACCGGCACGCGGGCGGCCGAGCGCACCGAGGAGTGGCACAGCGACATCATCACCCGCAGCCCGGTGATGCAGGACATTCTCGCCAAGGCGCGGCTGGTCGCGGACAACGACGCCAGCGTCTTCATTTTTGGCGAAAGCGGCAGCGGCAAGGAAATGCTGGCACGGGCGATTCATCGTGCCAGCCCGCGCCGCGACTATCAGTTCGTGGCGATCAATTGCGCGGCAATACCGGAACAGCTGCTGGAGTCCGAGCTGTTCGGGCACGTCAAAGGCTCTTTTACCGGCGCCACCCGCGATCACAAGGGGCTGTTCGTGGCCGCGAATGACGGCACCCTTTTTCTCGACGAGATCGGCGACATGCCGCTGCCGTTGCAGGCGAAGCTGCTGCGGGTGTTGCAGGAGCGCAAGGTACGGCCAGTCGGTTCCACCCAGTCCCACGATGTGCGCGTTCGCATCATTTCCGCGACGCACCGCAACATCGACGACGAAATGAAAACCGGCCGCTTCCGCGAAGACCTGTACTATCGCCTGAACGTGGTGTCGTTCATGCTGCCGACGCTGGCCGAGCGGCGCGAGGACGTGCCGTTGCTGGCGAACCATTTCCTGCGCGATCTGGCCGCGCGCTACAACAAGAAAATCAATGGCTTCGCGCCCGAGGCAATAGAATTGTTAGTGAGCGCTTCCTGGCCCGGAAACGTACGCCAGCTTTATAACGTCGTTGAACAGGCGGTCGCCCTGTGCACCACTTCGCTGATTCCGGTCACCTGGGTCGAACAGGCCATTCAGAATCAGCAGACAGCTTTTGCGTCGTTTGAGGAAGCGCGCAAGAAGTTCGAGCGGGAATACCTGACTCAGCTGCTGAAAATAACCAGCGGCAACGTGACGCAGGCAGCGCGGCTGGCGAAGCGCAATCGTACTGAATTCTATAAATTGCTGCAGCGCCATGAACTGGAGCCGGCGCTGTTCAAGCAGGCGCGTGAATAGCGCGCAACGCATTCTTTTTTCTGTTACTTGGGCGATTTTTTGTCGTTTTTCCGCGACAAAAAAATCATATATTAATCAAGATACCAAAAGGATTCAGAAGGGCTTCGTCGCTTGTCGACGACGCAGTTCTCCCGTTCCGAACCGGGTCGCCGCAGGTATCCGTCTGAATATCCTTGGACTTTGCTTTTTGGCACAGGAGTTGCCTAGGAACATGCAACGCAACGCGCCTGATGCGCTGCAAGTTCGGGGCACGGGACAAACGCAAAGGAACCGACCGATGGATCACGACGTGCACGATATCTCGCTGCTGCAAGTTGTGGGCGATTTACCGCCGCAGCCGGCCGAGGCGTGCACCGAATTGGAATTTTCCGAACCGGCGGGCGACCTCACGGTTGAGCCGGCCGGTCGCATGGAACGGTGCCTGGCGGCGATGCGCCGCTGGCTCGGAACGAACCGGATTTCGACGGAGAGCTGATGCGGCTTCTGCATCATCATGGCGGCATGGCGGACAAGGGCAAAGGGATTCATTTCTGGAATGCAGGTAACGGAAGCGGTCTCCTTTATCCGACGATGCTGGTCGCGGCTGTCGCGGTGATCGGTTTCAGCCTGTTCGGGATCGCGACAATGGCCGGCTATCTGCCGAATCTGCTGTCCGATGGCGACGAAGCCGAAATGGCATCCTCAACTTCCGCAGAGACCGTGGTGTGTGCCAATTGCGGCGTGATTTCGTCGATGCATCCGGTTGCTCAAACCCGTGCGGTCAGTGACGGCGACGCGCAGCGAGGCGCCGCTTCCCGCCCGTCGGGACGCGCGGAGCGGCCGCAATCGCGTGCCGCGGCGCCGCAGCGGGACGTGCATTACCAGATCAAGGTGCACATGAGCGACGGCAGTTATCGCAGCTTTGACTATGGCGCGGCGCCGCAGATGGCGGTCGGGCAGCAGGTCAAGGTGGTCGATGGACGCATCATCGCCAGGGATTGAGAATCGGCGTCGTGCCGGCGACAATTCGAAAGCCCGCCGCCAATGCGGCACAGAGGAGGGAACCTTGAAGCGTTTGCTACGAACGGCCGCGATACTGAGCGCGGCGATACTGGCCGGTTGTGCAGCGACCGGCATGCGGCATGAGGGCAGTCCCGGGCCGTACGCCAGCGTCTCACCGGCCGGCGTGCCGACACCCCAGGTCAATCTGAGCGGTTATCCGCCGGCATTCCGCGACGGCTATACCGACGGCTGTGCCAGCAGCGGCGGCACGCTGCGGCGCGACGAACAGCGTTATCAGAGCGACCCGCAATACAAGTACGGATGGCATGACGGAAAAGACGTGTGCGGCCGCAGGCACTAGAAAGGCAGGATTCGGGAATCAGGATTCAGGGTTCAGAGTATGCGCGCGCGCCGGCAGTTTCTCTGAATCCTGAATCCTGAATTTTCACGAGCCCTTCACCCGCGTGATGCGGGTCACCTCGGGTATCTGGCGCAGTGTGCGCATGATGTGGGCAAGATGCACGCGGTTCGATACCTGCAGCGTGAAATACATCGTTGTATAGGCGGCGCTGTCCGCGCTTTCCATCGTCACGTTTTCGATGTTGGAGCCGGCTTCGGCGATCTCGGCGGCGACTTTCGCCAGCACGCCGCGCTGGTGCGCGACGAACACCTTGATCGCGACCGAAAACAGCTTGTCGGGTTCCGCATCCCATTCCACATCGAGCGTGCGGTCGCGATCGGCCCGCATCTTCGCGATGACCGGGCAGTCGCTCACGTGCACCACCATTCCCTGGCCCTTGCGGATCACGCCGACGATGCGGTCGCCCGGGATCGGCCGGCAACACTGCGCCAGCTGCACGGCCATGCCCTCGGAGCCGCGTATCATCACGGAGCCCGCCGTCGGCGCATCGTCCTGTGACGCTTCGCCAAGCATCAGCAACTGACGCGCAACGACGATCGCGAGGCGTTTGCCGAGTCCGACGTCGGCGAGGATTTCGGCCCGCGACTTGACGCCGGTGTCGCGCACCAGCTTTTCCCACTGCGCGTCGGTGATTTCACCGATACTCGATTTGAACGCCACCAGCGCCTGGTTGAGCAGCCGTTCGCCGAGCTGCGATGATTCCTCGAAATGCAGCGTTTTGAGGAAATGGCGGATGTGCGCGCGCGCCTTTGCGGTGACCACGTAGTTGAGCCACGCCGGGTTCGGCCGCGCGTGCGTCGCAGTGATGATTTCGATGCGATCGCCGTTGCGCAGCGCGGTACGCAACGGCATCAGTTCCTGGTTGATCTTCACCGCGACACAGCGGTTGCCGATGTCGGTGTGCACGGCGTAAGCGAAATCGACCGCGGTGGCGCCGCGCGGCAGCGACAGGATCTTGCCCTTGGGCGTGAACACGTAGACTTCGTCCGGGAACAGATCGACCTTCAGGTGTTCCAGGAATTCCACCGAATCGCCGCTTTCCGACTGCATTTCGAGCAGGCTCTGCAGCCACTGGTGGGTTTTCTGGTGCAGGTCGTTGAGCGAGGTGTCCGAGGTCTTGTAGAGCCAGTGCGACGCGACACCGGCCTCGGCGATCTTGTGCATTTCGCGGGTACGGATCTGCACTTCCATCGGCGCGCCGAATGGTCCGAACAGCGTCGTGTGCAGCGACTGATAGCCGTTGCCCTTCGGTATCGCGATGTAATCCTTGAACTTGCCCGGAATCGGCTTGTACAGCCCGTGCAGCGCGCCGAGCGCAACATAGCAGGAGGCAACGTCCTTGACCACCACCCGGAACGCGAACACGTCCAGCACCTGGGCAAAGGACAGCCCCTTTTCGCGCATCTTGTTGTAGATGCTGTGGAGATGCTTCTGCCGCCCCGACACCTGTACGTCGACGTGGCTTTCCTTCAGGCGCTGCTTGATCGCGTCGAGCACGCGCCCGATCACCTCGCGGCGGTTGCCGCGTGCTGCCTTCACCGCCTTGGCCAGCACCTTGTAGCGGTTCGGGTGAAGATGGCGAAAACTCAGGTCGTCGAGTTCCTGGTAGATGCTGTTGAGGCCGAGCCGGTTGGCGATCGGCGCGTAGATCTCGATCGTTTCGCGTGCGACACGGCGGCGCTTTTCCGGCTCCACAGCGTCCAGCGTGCGCATGTTGTGCAGACGGTCGGCGAGCTTGATCAGGATCACGCGCACGTCGCGCGCCATCGCCAGGATCATCTTGCGGAACGATTCCGCCTGCGCCTCTTCCTGCGTTTCGAACTTGATGCGGTCGAGCTTGCTGACGCCGTCGACCAGATCGGCGACACTCTTGCCGAATTTCCTGGAAATTTCCGCCTTGGAGACGCCGGTGTCCTCCATCACGTCGTGCAGCAGCGCGGCGGTCAGGGCCTGCGTGTCGAGCCGCCAGTGCGCCAGGATGCCGGCGACGGCAACCGGATGGGAAATATAGGGATCGCCCGAAGCGCGGAACTGCCCTTCGTGCGCGGCTTCGCTAAAGCGGTAGGCCGACTGCAGTTGCGACAGATCGTCCGGCTTCAGGTAGGCGGGCCATTCCTTGAACTGTGTCGTGACAGCTTCCGGCATGGAAGAAATGATGCGGAACCTCTGGATCCGTCACCCGGCCCGCGTACCGCACCTACGTCGGACTCTTGTCGAGAATCTCCGCACCATACTGGCCTCCGGCCAGTTCGCGCAACGCAATGACGGTCGGCTTGTCGCGGTTGGTTTCCAGCGACGGCGCCGCGCCGCTCGCCAGCTGACGCGCCCGATAGGCTGCGGCAAGCGTCATTTCAAAGCGGTTCGGAATGGTTTTGAGACAGTCGTCAACGGTGATACGTGCCATGGGGTTTACCCGCGTTACCTGAATCGGTTGATCAAATCCTGGTGCTGCGCAAGCTGGTGCGAGAGTTTCAGCCGCTGGCAGCGGACGATGCTGGTCATGTCCTGCGCTGCGCAGTCCAAGTTGTCGTTTATAATAACATAATCGAATTCCGCAACATGCGCGATCTCGCCGCGCGCGGCATCGACCCGGCCGGCGATAAGCTCGGGCGCATCGCCGCGCCGCGTCAGGCGCTCCTGCAGCGCCGCCAGCGACGGCGGCAGCACGAAAATGCCGACCGTATCCGGCATCAGCCGGCGCACCTGCGCCGCGCCCTGCACGTCGATCACCAGCATGACGTCACGGCCTTCGGTCAGCTGATCCGCAACCCATGATTGCGATGTGCCGTAACGGTTGCCGTGCACCGTCGCGTGCTCGAGAAATTCGCCTGCGGCGGCCATGCGTTCGAACTGTTCGGCACTGACGAAATGGTAGTCACGGCCGTCGACTTCTCCCGGCCGCGGCGTCCGCGTCGTGTGCGACACCGAGCGCACCACACCGGAGTCGACCGCCAGCAGCCGCTCGGCCAGGCTGGTCTTGCCGGCGCCGGAAGGTGCGCTCAGGATGAAGAGCGTGCCTGTCATTGCCGTGAGGAGTGAGGTGTGAGGTGTGAGGAGTAAATTCGCGCGTGGTGGACGCGCGTCGGGATGTGTTGACGCAATGTGACTGTTACGGGTTCGCGACGAAGCGAAATCAGCCTCGGCGCAGGCTTTAACCCCTCACTCCTCACTCCTCACCCCTCACGCTTTCCAAGCCCTCACTCAATATTCTGAATTTGCTCCCGCATCTGCTCGATCAGCACCTTGAGCTCCATCGCGGTCTGCGTGACCTCGATCGATGCCGCTTTCGAGCCGAGCGTGTTGGCCTCGCGATTCAGTTCCTGCATCAGGAAATCGAGCCGCTTGCCGACGGCGCCGCCGCGCTCGAGGATGCGCCGTGCCTCGGCAAGGTGCGTGGTGAGGCGCGACAGCTCTTCGTCGACGTCGATCTTGTTCGCAAACAGCACGACTTCCTGGCGGATGCGTTCGTCATTGGCTTCGCCCAGCGCATCGCGCAGACGCAGCGTAAGCTTTTCCTGGAATTGCACGACCGCTTCCGGCATGCGCGGCGCCACCGCGGCGATCTGCTGTTCCATGCGGGCGATGCGTTCCAGCAGCAATGCCTTGAGCTTTTCGCCTTCGCGGGCACGGGCGGCGGTGAATTCGTCGAGCGCACTCTGCAGCAATTCGCGGCAGGCGACTCGCAGTTCGTCGAGTGAGCATTCGGACGTTGCCAGCACGCCCGGCCAGCGCAGCATATCGGCGACCGACAGCGCCGCCGCCTGCGGCGCCAGCGCGCGCACCTCGTTGCCGGCGGCGAGCAATCGTCCGAGCAGCGCGCGGTCGATTTCGAGCGCGCTGTCGGACGTAGCGGCGCGCGGCGTGATGCCGGCGCGGCATTCGACCTTGCCGCGCGTCAGCCGTGCCGTGAGCTGCTCGCGCAATCCGCCTTCGAGCGTGCGCAGTTCTTCCGGCAGCCGGAACTGGATGTCGAGATAACGATGATTGACCGCACGCAGTTCGAGGTTGAGCACGCCCTGCGGCAGCTCTTGCGCCGCGACGGCGAAGCCGGTCATGCTGAAGATGGCGGCGATCCGAAACTCCCTGCGAATGACGTGCGCGCACTTTACAGCCGGGCGCCGAGCACCCAGAATTGCGCGAAACCGGAAAGATAACACAGAAGGGAAAATTCATGCGACCCAGCGGGCGCGCGCCGGACCAGTTGCGCGCCATTCAGATTACGCGCCATTACACGCGTCACGCCGAAGGATCGGTGCTGATCGAATGCGGCGACACGCAGGTCATCTGCACCGCCAGCGTGCTGGAACGGGTGCCGCCATTCCTCAGGGATCGCGGCCAGGGATGGATTACCGCCGAGTACGGCATGCTGCCGCGCTCGACCGGCACACGCATGGATCGCGAAGCCGCGCGCGGCCGGCAGTCCGGCCGCACGCAGGAGATTCAGCGCCTGATCGGACGCGCGCTGCGTGCGGCGGTCGATCTGGCGCAGCTCGGCGAGCGCACGGTGCAGATCGACTGCGACGTGATCCAGGCCGACGGCGGCACGCGCACCGCCAGCATCACCGGCGGTTTCGTCGCGCTGCATGATGCGCTGAGCTGGCTGCGTGAGCGCGGACTGATCACGACGCTGCCGATCACGAATTTCATCGCCGCGGTGTCGGTCGGCGTGTATCAGGGCACGCCCGTGCTCGATCTCGACTACGCCGAGGATTCGCAGTGCGATACCGATATGAACCTCGTGATGACTGCCGGCGGCCGCTACATCGAGGTCCAGGGCACTGCGGAAGGGGCGCCCTACTCGCGCGCGGAGATGAGCGCCATGCTCGATCTTGGCGAAAAAGGCATTCGCCAGCTCGCGGCGGTGCAGAAAAGCGCGTTGGGACTGGCGTGAAGAAACTGGTCATTGCCAGCAGCAATGCCGGCAAGCTGCGCGAGTTCGGACAGCTGCTGGCGTCGCTCGACATCGACATCGTCGCGCAGTCGCAGCTTGGCGTTACGGAGGCGGCGGAGCCGCATTACACCTTCATCGAAAATGCGCTGGCGAAAGCGCGCCACGCCAGCCGCTGCAGCGGCATGCCGGCGCTGGCTGATGATTC
>JBDZVW010000249.1:0-4535 GCA_040255885.1 Betaproteobacteria bacterium | reverse complement strand
CGATGATGCTTGCGCGCCTCGGGTCAGCGGCCCTCGCCGCCCGCAAGCACCGGCGCGGAATCATTGACACTGGATATCACCGCACATCCGGTCGCGGATCTGTGGTGATGAAACCGTTGCGATTAGGCATCTTCAC
Organism: Betaproteobacteria bacterium; assembly: GCA_040255885.1. Lineage (GTDB taxonomy): Bacteria > Pseudomonadota > Gammaproteobacteria > Burkholderiales > JBDZVW01 > JBDZVW01. The sequence continues at coordinate 4,399 of JBDZVW010000249.1, read as the reverse complement.
CTGCGGCAATGTCTTCGCGTCGATAACCTCATCTTTCGGGATGATGTTGGCCTCGCCCAGAATATAGGCCGTCACCGCATAGATCTGATCATCGGTGAGTGATCCCGGCGCGTTAAACGGCATCGCACGCTTCACATAATCGAACAACGTCGTAGCGTACGGCCAGTAGCTTTCCACCGTTTTCACCGGCGTTGCGCTGGCCAGCGTACCGCGCCCCCCGATCAGTCGATCGCCGACTCCGCCCTGCAGCTTATCGCCATGGCAGGCCAGACATTGCTGTTGGTAAACTTTTTTGCCCTGTGCATAACTGCCGCCGCCGGAAGGCAAACCGCGGCCGTCTGCCGGATAGGCAAAATCTCCCGCCAAGTCGGCCGCGGTAGGCTTGGTTCCGAAATTGAGCGGAGCACCGTGATATGACAATTGATATGCCTGATGCGCCGGCTCCCTGGCTGCGCCGACTGCAACGATACCAAATGCCGCCACACCGGTGAACCAAAGTACGCGTTGCCTAGAAATGGTGAACATTGGTGACGCTCCCGCTGTCCGCAACAGCCCAGCTTTGGATACCGTTCATGTGATAGACCGATTTGAAACCCCGAACGTCCGTCAACTGCTTGATGGTCGGCTGAACGTATCCAGTCTCATCGGTGGCGCGGCTTTGTAATATCGCCGGCCGCCCGTCCCACTTCCATGCGAAACGAAAACGGGTATGGCAAACGGGAAGCACTGGCTCCTGCAGCAGGGCATCCGCCCATGTCTTGCCGCCATCAACCGAAATTTCCACGCGCACGATCTTCCCGCGCCCCGACCACGCGATCCCCGTGATCTCATAAAACCCGGCACCGGGCAGTTTCATTTCGCCTGACGGATACGTAATGACAGATTTTGCCTCCATCACCATCGTGAACTGGCGCGCCTTGCCATTGGCAAGCAGGTCGGTATATTTCGACGTTTCTTCCCGCGTCTCGAACGGCGCGTCGCTCACTTCCAGGCGTCGCAACCATTTGACGTTGATGTTGCCTTCCCATCCGGGCAACAGAAGCCGCAGCGGATAACCCTGTTCCGGGCGGATTGCCTCGCCATTCTGCCCGTAGGCGAGCAGCGCATCGTCCCAGCACTTTTCGATCGGAACACTGCGCGTCAATCTCGCGGCATCGGAACCCTCCGCGAGAACCCATTTCGCACCCGGTTTGACTCCGACTTCCTTGAGAATCGCTGACAACGGCACGCCGGCCCATTCCGAGGTGCTGGTCAGCCCGTGTGTACCCTGAACGGTCTTCAACGTGGGTTTTTTCCACTCGGTCAGCGAGTTGCCCGAACACTCGAGAAACATCGTGCGCGAGGCCGAAGGAAAGCGCCTGATATCAGCCATTGAATATTTGCGGGGGCGCTCCACCATACCGTGCACAATCAGCGCGTGGCGCTGAGGATCAATGGTTGTGATACCGGCGTGATCACGCTCGAAGTGCAGGCCCGAAGGTGTAATGATGCCTACGCCATGTTCCAGCGGAGTCATCGACCACGACGATTCGGCGGTCGGCGTCGGATAGCGCCAGCGCACCTCGGTCTCGAACTGCGAGCGCGAGCCGTAGCCGCCATCTGCGCCGATCGGTATGCCCTGCACTTTCGTCGGATCCGGCGGTACGGCGCGCTCCACTGCGCCGGGCGGCACTTTGGCACTTGCGATCTTTGGTAACAGACCGCCTGTGCCAACCGCAGCGGCAGCCGCCATCAGAAAACGGCGGCGACTTTCGATACGGGGAGGCGGCCGTTCCGCAGAACCGCGGTGCGCATCACCGCGTAGCACCTGGAGATAGCGCTCTTCCGCTTCCACCATCTGCTCGATTCGCCGCTGTGTTTTTTCGCCGTATTCGAAACGCTGGACGTTACCCATCGTGCCTCCTTTCCGGATCTTCCGAAATTCACAGGCATATTATGTTGTGCAACTCATCGTCCGCGAAGCATTGAACCAGGCACCGATTCGCGTTGAAAAGCTTATGTCAAGGGCAGAGGAAAATCAATGAATGTAGCGCCGGGCAAGCCGGTTGGAAGCTACGTGACGCAATCGATCGGCCAAGGTTTGACGACCCTGCTTTTAAAGCATTTCAAAATCGCAGCCCCGCATCATCCGCTGGTGCACCTCTTGGTGCGCAGGCAGCTATACGTGCCATGACTTATCCGGGAGTATCCCGAAATGAAACACATCCGCTAAACGGGCTACCGTGTCCGTCATCGCCACAATGGCGCCCTGTCCGCTTGCGCCTATTTGTAGAAGCTTAAAATAGCCGCCGTACGCTGTTACTGACGCGTCCTGCGTCCCTGCGGAAACGCCGATTGGTGAGCTCCGTGCCGCCTACAATGCCGTCTTGTCCATAACGCTTGCTTGATCGCGGCATTGCGCGGCCAGGCGTATCAGTCCGTCGCTGCCAGCTTACGCATCTCCCGCTGCCGGATTGCGTTAAACCGACGAATCAGGTTTTGCGCCCGCACCACCACTGGCACATCAATCATCTTTCCGTCGATCTGGAACGAGCCACGGCCAGACTTTTGGGCTTCCTTATCGAGTTCGATCACCCGCTGCGCATAGGCAACGTCTTCCGCACTGGGCGTATATTCTTCGTTGACGATTGTAACCTGGCCGGGATGAATGCAATTGGCGCCGTCGAAACCAAAACGCCATGAGCGGCGCACCATTGCGCGAAAGCCGTCCCAATCGCCGAAGTTCGCCACCGTACCGATGAAACCGAGTGGCAATACACCAGCGGCACGCGCGGCGATGATCATATGCTGCTTCGGGTGGAGCAGCACGTCTTCGTCCGGCTCCATACGGCAACTGAGCGCAAAATCTTCGCCACCGATGTTCATGGCCACGACGCGCGCCGACGCCTGCGGAATTTCCGAGATATGTGCAAAAGCATCCGGTGTCTCGATCATCGTAATGAATTTAGTATGCCCCACTCTCATGCCGCGTTTGAGTTCAAGCTCCGACACCAGTTCGTCGATCAGTTGCACGTGCGATGCGCTTTCGGCCTTGGTTACGGCAATGCCATCGACGTCCGGGCACACCGAATGCTCCAGGTCTCGCACGGTATGCGAGAGCGGACGATTGATGCGCACCACCACATCAGCGCCGCCGCGCCGCACTTTTGCTGCGGCTTTCGCGACGAGCGTACGCGCATGGGATTTTTCCGATTCCGGTACGCTGTCCTCGAGATCGAGCTGGATTGCGTCGGCGCCACGGGTATGCGCTTTGTCAACATACTTGTCGACATTGACAGGCACATAAAGCAGTGAACGCCATGTCGGTAATTGCCGCTCGAAAGTCATATGTCCCCCTCCGCCGTCGTGGCCGTTGCGTCACACAGGACGCCGGCCTCGTAAAACCGCGCAATGTCCGCGTCCGGATACCCGAGCTGGCCGATGACTTCGGCATTGTGCTCGCCGAGCCATGGTGCGGGCCGCACTATTTCCCCCGGGGTCTCCGACAGGCGCGGCACCGCCGCATGGACCGGAATACTGTCCATTTCACGGTCGCTTATTTCACGCAGGACTCCGCGCTCGCGGATGTAACCGTCCTCCATGATGTCAGAGATATCATTGACCGCCCCGATGGTTACGTCGGACTGCTCGAAGAACGACAAATTCTCCGCCAGCGTCCGCCGGCCCACGAAAGCGCCGATAATCGCATCGAGCTCTTCGCCATGTTCGACACGATCGGCATTTGACGCATAACGCGGATTGCCGATCAGGTCTTCCCGCCCGATGGCCCTGAACAAACGTTCCGCCATTCCCTGCATCGACGCCGACAAACATAGCCATTTGCCGTCTCTGGTCCGATAGACGTTGCGCGGCGCGGCCGTCGTTGAGCGGCTACCCGTGCGCGCTTTGGGCTTCCCCGTAAGCCTGTAGTTCGCGGCATGCGGTCCCAATATCGAAAATAACGGTTCGAACAAGGAAAGGTCCACTACCTGTCCCGTCCCGCCGTTCACTTCACGATGACGGAGCGCCAGAAGCGTTGCCGTTGCGCCCTGCAGGCCGGCGACGCTGTCTGCCAGCTGTATGGGCGGCAGCACCGGCTCGCGATCCGCAAAGCCGTTCATTGCCGCAAATCCGGAATAGCCTTCGATCAGGGTACCGAAGCCGGGACGATGGCGATACGGTCCGGTCTGTCCCCACCCGGAAATACGCACCACCACGAGCCCCGGATTGCATGTCAGCAGCGTTTCCGGCGCGAGGCCCATACGCTCCAATGTGCCGGGCCGGAAATTCTCCACAAATACGTCTGCTCGTTCGATCAGGCGTAACAGCAGCGCTTTGGCCTGCTGTGCGCGAAGATTCAGCGAAACACTTTTCTTGTTTCGGCAATACGTTTTCCAGTAAGTGGATATCCCTTTGACCC
>JBDZVW010000248.1:0-4549 GCA_040255885.1 Betaproteobacteria bacterium | reverse complement strand
GCCGCGGTTCGCGTCGCAATCATCCGCGCGGCCCGCCCATTACCGGCAGCACGGCTCCGCCGATATAGGAGGAACACACCGGAGACTCGAGAAAAACGTAAGCAGGCGACAATTCTTCAGGCTGTACCGGCCTCCCCATCGCGCTGCCCTTGCCGAACCGGGACACCGCTTTGGCGGGCCGGTCGGCCGGGTTGAGCGGCGTCCATACCGGGCCGGGTTCGACACAATTGACACGGACGCCGCGCTTCAGCAGATTGCCTGCCAGTGCCTTCGTGAACGCCTGTATCGCTCTGTTGGTGGCGGAATAGTCGAGCAGCTGCGGCTGCCCGAAGCGGGCGGTTTCCGATCCGGTGTTGACGATGCAGGAACCGTTCTTCAAATGCGGCAGCGCGGCGCGCGCCATGTGGAAATAGCCACCGATGTTGGCCTGCAAGGTCTGCTGCAGATGCTTTTCGGTGAGCGTTTCGATATGGGCAAGCGACGCAACGCCGCAGCCGCGCTTTTGGGCCACAACCCGAAGGGACCGGGCGATTTGGGCGCGTTTCAGCGTCGCTCGCCGCCTGCATAGTCTGGCTATGCGGCGCGACTCGCTTCTCGAACCGCATCCCAAATCGCTCGGTCGCACACGTGAATATTCATGAGATAGGTTCCTGCGCCGCCATGCCTTCCAGCTTGCCGCTGCCTTTGTAGTCGGGCGCCAGAAATTGCGGGCGCGGCTTGAGCTTGCGCTCGCTGCCCGGTTTTTTCTGATGCTGCTCCGGCAGCGGATTGCGCGGCTGCCTGCGGCTGCCGGCCTGCACCGCCTGCTCCTTGTTGCCGCCATGCCGCGAGCGGGCGCCGGCGCGGCGCCGTTCGTCTTCTTCGACCTGACGCTGCACCGAGCGCTGTAGCGCCGCGCGCTTGTTACCGGAACCGGGAGCCGTTCGGCGCTGCTTCACGGTCGCCATTCGTATTCCGTTCCTGCCGGCGCCCGTTTCAGTTCCGCATCGACGAGCAGCGGCCGATGACCGGCGCTCATTTGATGTCACCCTTGGTCGAGCCCGCTCCCGGTCCCGCGCCGATGTCGGCGCCGGTAGTCGGATCGCCGGCCGTTTTGGACGCGGTACGCTTCGCCATTTTGTTGTACAGCGTTTCCTCGTCCTTTCCGAGCTTGACGGAAGCGCTGCCGTCACCGCCGGCCGACTTCTCCATATCGGTATCGTCGATGAATTCCCACTGGTCGCCCTTGTTCCAGGGACCGCGTACGTCGCCGCCCTTAGACAGATTGAAATATTTGTCGGCGAATTCATCGAGGCCGGGCATCTTGCCGGGCGGGAAATTCGGCTCGATCGCATACAACGCTTTCTCGAACGATTTCTGGTGGGCGATCTCGCGCGTCATCAGGAAGCCGAGCGCTTCGCTGACGCCGGCGTCGTCGGTGACGTTGATCAGCCGTTCGTAGATTATTTTCGCGCGCGCCTCGGCTGCGATGTTGGAGCGCAGATCGACCGTCGGCTCACCGATCGTGTCGATATACGCCCCGGTCCACGGCACGCCACCCGAATTGATGTACGGCGGCGGGCCGCCACCGTACAGAATCGATGTCAGATGACTGTCATTGCCGGCGCCGGTAATGGTACGGTAGAGCTCGCCCTGTTCCTCGACCCCTTCGGCAAGGCGGCTTCTCGCCCCTTTGCTCAGCATCACGACGATACTGCCGATGACTTCGAGGTGGCTCAATTCCTCGGTCGCGATGTCGAACAGCATGTCCTTGCGGCCGGGATCCGTTTCGCCGACGGCCTGGTTGAAATAGCGCATCGCGGCGGCCAGTTCACCCTGCGGTCCGCCGAACTGCTCGAGCATCAGGTTGGCGAGGCCGGGATTGGGTTCCGACACTCGTACCGTGTACATCAGCCGCTTGTTGTGAGCAAACATGTCAATCTCCCGTAAGATATTGAAACGTCGGAATCGGCAGTTACTTGCCGCCGTTCTTGGCATTGGCGCCGGCCACTTTCGATTGCATCGCCTCGGCCAGCTTGAGATGTTCGTGCAGCATCGGCAGTGAATCTTTCGCAAACTGGCGCAGCTGCTGCGACGAAGCCTTGTGCGACGCATTCTCGAACAGCGCTATCGTCTTCTTGTGCGCCACGACCATCGTCGCCGCGTACGCCTTGTCGAATTCCGCGCCGCTCTTGGCTTTCAGTTGCTTCATTTTTTTCTGCTGCTGCGCAGTCAGGCCGCCCGGCACCGCGATTGATTCGTCTTTTGCGATTGACGCGAGCTTGGCGTTGGCAGCCGAGTGATCGTGTTTCATCTTCTTCGCGAAATCGTCCACGGCGGGATTGCTGCTTTTCGACAGCGCCAGTTCAGCCAGTTCCACTTCTTCCATGCCGCCGGTCGCCGCCCTGGCAACGAAGGTCTTCGAGGCGGCCGGATTTTCCGTTGCGCCGGGGGCCGGTGCAGCGGCGTTACGGGCGAGCATCAGATGTGACACCGTTGCCGCCATCGCAGGCGCAACAATGCCGTGCGGCGCTGCACGCACGTCCGGACACCAGTTGAGCGCAATCGCGGCAAGGGCGCCGGCGGCCAGCACCCCCGGCAATGATGAGACAGGTTTCAACATGATCGAAATCCTTTTCGGCAAATTACGGGAATGCTTCATTGCGCTGCAAATTCAGCGTCGAACCGGAGCCGTGTATCGATTCCGCGCGCGCCGTTCGCATCGGCGGCGATTAGACATCGGGCGCCGCCGGCATCTGGTCCAGCGGATTCGACGAAGTCGTGCGCGTCGGTGACGGCGCGGGCTTCCCGCCTTCCGTTTCCCATGTCTGCAGCGCATTGCGTCGCTGCCGGGCCTCGAAGCGTTGTGGCCGGCGGACGGAAAAATAGTAAGCAATTCCGGCAGCTACGCCGGCTGCAGCCATGCCGGCAAAAACGAGACGCTTGACGGATGACATCGTGGGCTGGCCCCAATCGTTTCCTGTAGTATCGAACGCAGCATCGGCCGCTACGGCACTAGTGCTCGCCCGCGGCCTGTGCCTTCCGGTTGGCTTTCCCGGCGTCCGCCATCGCGTGTTTTTTCAGGCTCTGCGCCTGCTTCAGACATCGAGTCTTGGCGTTCCCTTTTTTGCTGCTGCACACCGACTTGTCGGACAGGTAGTCCGCAGTGATGCGCTTTTTGGCGCGCTTGTACTCCGCGGTTGCGTGGCTCTGCTGCTGGCTGCCGGTTGCCTGTTTTGCCGTCGCGTTGCCTTCCTCTGCATTTTTTGTGGCGAACGCCAGTCCTGACGAGATCGCAAAAATAGCGGCTATCATTACGACTCCGGGTTTGATCATTCAATTTCCTCGAGATCAAGGTGTACGGTGCACGCCGCTCGTTCGCACGATGGCGCCGCCGATGTGACGCACGTTCGATGCGGCACTACCGAAGCAAGGGCGGTACCAATCGTGCGACACGATAAAATACAATGCGCTGTGAGCACTGCCGTGTCGCGTGACGGAAAAAATTTCCGATTGGGATTGTAAAAATTCGATGTTGGCACGCACCGGTGCACGGCTGGTCGCGTCAGTGCCGTTTCGCCCTCATGTCTGTCCAATCTGCCAATATGCGAAAGCGAACGCCGCACGGGCCGGTGAACCGGACTGACGATTCCATGAAACCATTGCCTTCCGCAGCCGACGGTCAGGCATCCGCCAGGGCGGCCGGACTGCGCTATGTCGCCGATTCCGCTCCGGGTATCCGCCGCCTGCGCTGCGGCAGCGGGTTTCGCTATGTTGATGCCGATGGCGCGGCAATTCGCGACCGTGCCGAAATACGGCGCATCAAGGCGCTTGCCATTCCTCCGGCGTGGCGAGACGTGTGGATCTGTCCGCTGCCGAATGGACATCTGCAGGCGGTCGGACGCGATCAACGTGGCCGCAAGCAGTACCGCTATCACGGGCGCTGGCGCGAGGTGCGGGACGCGACGAAATACGGCCAGATGGTTGCGTTTGGCAGCGCGCTGCCGCGCATTCGGCGTCGTGTTGCCAACGATATCCGCCGCCCCGGACTGCCGCGAACGAAGGTTCTCGCCACCGTAGTCAAGCTGCTGGACACGACACTGATCCGCGTCGGCAACGAAGAATACGCGCGCGACAACCGCTCATTCGGGCTGACGACGATGCGCGAGCGGCACGTCGACGTTTCGGGCGCACGGATCCATTTTCACTTTCGCGGCAAGAGCGGCAAGGAGCATTCGGTTGATGTGCTCGACCGGCGTGTCGCCAACGTCGTGCGGCGCATGCTGGGCCTTCCCGGTGAAGTGCTGTTTCAGTACGTCAATGGAAACGGCGAGCGCAAAAACATCGAGGCACCGGACGTCAATGCCTATCTGCACCAGATTGCCGGAACGGAATTCACCGCCAAGGATTTTCGCACCTGGGCCGGCACCGTGCTGGCGCTGCAGGCGCTGCAGGCGCTGCCGGATTGCACTCCTGTTACACAGGCGAAACGCAACGTCAGCGCGGCGATCGCAACGGTCGCCACGCGCCTCGGCAATACGAAAGCGATCTGCCGCAAGTGCTACGTACA
>JBDZVW010000011.1:0-19004 GCA_040255885.1 Betaproteobacteria bacterium | reverse complement strand
ATCGGGAAGGTCTGCATCTGCGGCGCATACACGCCGATGATCGCCAGCGTGCCGGCCTTGGCCACCGCTTCCACGCCCCAGCGCAGAACCTGCGACGGCGCGTCGCCCGGCTCCCAGTTGCCGTCGTGCGGATTCGCATCCGGCGCGACCTGCCTGACTTCCTGCGGGAAGGATTCGGCGCCGTCGCCGTGGCCGTTATGCGGATGAACGGCGTCGATTCCGACCGCGTCGATGACGCGATCCACGCCGATGCCGCCGGTCAGTTCGCGGATGGTCTCGACTGCCGGTTCACTACCGAAGTCGATGACTTCGGCGCCCTGGTCGCGTGCCATGTCGAGACGGCTGGCGATCCGGTCCACCGCAAGGATGCGCCCCGCGCCCATCAGTCCCGCACTGGCGATCGCGAACTGTCCGACCGGACCGCAGCCGAACACGGCGACGGTATCGCCGTGCCTGACGCCGGCAAGATCGGCGCCGAAGTAGCCGGTCGGAAAAATGTCGGACAGCAGGATTGCCTGCTCGTCACTCACCGAATCGGGCAGCCGCACCAGATTGACGTGCGCAAACGGCACACGCACATACTCCGCCTGCATGCCGTTGAAGCCGCCGGCCGCCTGCGGCCCGCCGTAGAACGCGGTGCCTGCCAGCCGGCCGTTCGGATTGGCGTTGTCGCATTGCGCGTAATAACCGGCGCGGCAGTATGAGCAGTAGCCGCAGGCAATGGTGGACGGAATGACCACGCGGTCGCCGGGTTTCAGGTTGCGCACGTCGTCGCCGACGGTTTTCACGATGCCGACACCTTCATGACCGAGCACGGTGCCGCTTTTCATCCCGGGCATGGTGCCGCGGATCATGTGCAGGTCGGTACCGCAAATCGCGCTGGCGGTTATTTTCACAATGGCATCCGTCGAGTTCTGAATTTGCGGTTCGGCGACGTCTTCCATGCGGATATCGCCGATTGCGTGAAATACGACAGCTTTCATGATCGATCTCCGTGAGTGATGGGTTGACCTTCAGCATGCGTTGACGCTGCGGTTCAGATGCTGTCCGATCGTGCCGGCCCCAGCTCGGCCCGGACGGCTTTGATTCGCCTCGCGGTACACCATGGCACGGCCGCGACAGGTTTTCGTACATCAAAACATTTCAGACATTCGCTGTCTGTACGTGCCCGCACGTAACTTGTTAACGTGTCACAATTTAACTCACTGATCCGACGTGCGGACCGCGTGCCACTGAATTCCGCATGGACGGCCGAAGACAAAACGGAGCAGAAAAACAGGAAGCCGGCGGCAAACCAATCCACGATATAGCCAGACTTGACTTCGGTACGACAGAGGCTGTCGCCCGCATAAAGAAGCCGCCCCGCCCCACAAAAAAACGCTGTGAAAGCAGCCCGGAAGGCAGTAAACTCCAGCTGCGCTCTACCTCAATCTCGTTGATCGATGGTGGAAGAGGCATGCAAACAGGTCTGATCCTGGCATGTCGTGGGTGTGGCGGAGGCACGGTCCGCGAAATCGGAGTTATTCCCGACGCGGCGGCGTTCGCCGGCACCGTGCTGCCGTCCATTCTCCCCGGCGGAAAGCTCTATCGCTGCTCCGACTGCCGCCTCGTTTTCCGTCACCCGATACTGTCGAAAACCGAATATGACCTCTTGTATCAAGTCGGAAACTCGACCACGTGGGACGAAGACGGGCGCCGCGACCACCTGCTGGTGCGGGCCGCATTACAGAATCACTTTACCGGAACATCGATCCTCGACGTTGGCTGCAGCACCGGCAAGCTGCTGATGCCGCTGGCGGGAAAATATTCGCTGTTCGGCACTGAAATCAATCCCGGCGCGGCCCAACTCGCCGCCCGGCGCGGAATCAACATCGTTTGCCACGACATCGGTGAGCTGGTCGCGCTATCGCGCAATTTCGATGCGGTGGTGTCGTGCGACGTCATCGAACACGTTGCCAATCCGTTCGAATTCGTGCGTCTGCTGCTGGCTGTCACGGCACCCGGCGGCCTGGTGATCGTCTCCACCGGAAACGCCGATGCATGGAGCTGGCGTTTGAGCAAAGGCCGATTCTGGTATTGCTGCATTCCGGAGCACGTCAGCTTCGTGTCTCCGTCGTGGGTGACGCGCAACGCGAAGGAACTGGGCGTCGAGATCGTTGCGGTTCACGAGTTCACGTACAGTCCCGACTATTCATTGTTGCAGAAAGTATTCCGTCTGTTGCTGATGGCGCTGTTTGCCGTTTCCCCCACGCTGTACAAATGGATGCGGCTGGGCCGCAGGCGCAACAATCTTCCGGTCGGGCGCGGCATTACGCCGGATCACTTCGCCGTTGTCCTGCGCAAGCTGCAACAGGCGTCGACGGCGGCCGTCTCATCCGTCAATGACACGATCGGCATCAACGCACCGTTTGCCGAAATTGGCGAAACACCAGCCGCCGTTGCAGCTCGATCGGGTCGGACGGCACCCGGCTGATTTTTCCGCCCGGCCGCTCGTCGTGAAGCGTGTCGCCGGTTACCGGTAGCGCGACTCTACGAGATCGATTTCGCGTACCAGCTTGCGCGACGTCTCGTCCGATATCTGCGAGATGCGTGCGAGGTTGAAAATGCGTTCGCGTTCCGCGCGCAAAGCGACCAGGCGCAACGCACGCTCGGCGCGGTCGGCCTGGTGCAGCTCCTCGGCTTCCACGTCACTGAGCACGCCGTCATCCACGCGGCGCTGATACAGGTCGATCAGGTGGGCGGCGACGCCCGCATAGACGTCCGCGTCGCCCGCATCGTCGGCCTGGTGCGGCAAATCGTGCCGTGCCTTCTCGATCGCGGCAATCGCCGCGCCGGCCGCTTCACGCCGCGCATGATCCTCTTCGCGCTGCCGCGCCGGTTCGGCCGGCACCTCCAACCCTTTCAATATCCGCGGCAACGCCACGCTGGCGAGCAGCAGCGACAGCAGGATCACCGCGGCCGCGAGAAACACCGCCAGGTCGCGCGCCGGAAACGGCGTGCCGTCCGGCAGCAGCAGCGGCAGCGTCAGCACGCCGGCGAGCGTGATCGCGCCGCGCACGCCGGCGAGCGAAGTTGCGATAATCAGCCGCCGGTTCGGTTCCGTTCGCTGCTCGCCGCGGTAACGTGCGCGCAGAACGGTCAGGCGCAGCGACGTCCACACCCAGGCATAACGCAACCCCGCCAGCACGATGGTGATCACCAGCGTATAGACGACCAGCCACCACGGGCTGAGATGGCCGCTCTGCTCCACCGCCACCACCGCGCGCTCCAGGATGCCCGGCAGCTGCTCGCCAAGCAGCACGAACATGATGCCGTTCAGCGTGAACTGCAGCATGTCCCACACCGCCGTGCGCTGCATCCGGGTGCTGGCCTGCGCGCGCCCGCTGAGCTCGACGTGGCTCATCGTGATCCCCGCCGCCACCGCGGCCAGGATGCCGGATGCCTCCACCTCCTCGGCGATCAGATAGGCGCCGAACGGAATCAGCAGACTCATCAGGATCGGCGCGCCGATGTCTTCGCCGAAATGCCGCGACAGCCACACCTGCGCAAAACTCACGCCCAATGTGAAACCAATGCCGATGGCGATGCCGGCCAGCGCCAGCCACAGGAAGGTCACCGACGCATCCGCCAGCGAAAAACTGCCGGTCATCGCCGCCGCCACCGCAAAGCGGAAGCACACCAGGCCCGACGCATCGTTGAGCAGCGATTCGCCTTCCAGGATGTGCATCAGCCGCTTCGGAATCGGCGCGCGCGCGGCGATCGCCGACACCGCGATCGGGTCGGTCGGAGAGATGATCGCCGCCAGCGCAAACGCCACCGCCAGCGGCATCGCCGGAATCATCCAGTGAATCAGGAAGCCGGCGCCGACCACGGTGAACACCACCAGCCCCAGCGCCAGTTCCAGGATCGTGATCTTGTCGCGAAACAGCCCGTCCTTCGGAATGCGCCAGCCGTCCAGGAACAGCAGCGGCGGCAGGAACAGCAGAAAAAAGATCGCCGGATCCAGCGTCACACCGTGATTGAAGCCGCCCGCGATCACCGCACCCAGCGCGATCTGCACCAACGGCAGCGGCAGCGAAAACGGCAGCACGCGCACCAGGTAGCTGCTCGCCAGCACCGCCAGCAGCATCGTCAGAACTATTTCGATCGGATACACGCCCGTCCCTTGATGACTTCACGCCCGGCCCCGCCCGCGGCTTCCGTTACGCCGGCGGGTATCGGAGTGATCTATTCCGCATGCGTATTATTTCAAATATGCCGGCCGCCGTGGCACCAGCATGTTCGCGACGTAGACCTGCACCGGCTCGTCGTTCTGGTTCAGCGTCGTCACGCACACCTTGATCCAGCCCTGGTCCGGGCGCGACTTCGATGGCCGCACCTGCAGGATCTCGCTCTCGACGCGCAGCTCGTCACCGGGACGCACCGGCCGCGGCCAGCGGAACTCGTCGAAGCCGGCGCCGATGATGCCGCCTTCCGGCAGAAACTCGCTGTCGACCAGCAGCCGCATCGTATGCGCGGCGGTATGCCAGCCGCTCGCCGCCAGCCCGCCGAACAGCGTGTGACGCGCGCCTTCCTCGTCGAGATGGAAGACCTGCGGGTCGAACTCGGCCGCAAAGCTTTTGATGCGTTCCCCGTCGATACGCATCCGCGCCGAGCGGAAGATCTGCCCCGCGGCGAAATCTTCCAGGTAGCGTCCGGTCATTCTTTGTCCTTTCCTGTCAGCACGACGGCACGTCCAGGGCATCCCGGCTCCATGGGCAGTCGCCCGCCAGTGAGCCCAAGTGGCGCCTGTCGGGTTACACTTTACCATTTGAACGATCATGGCATATCACTTGCCGATTTACATGCGAACATCAACACAACAACTTTGAGGTTGATCCGATGAAAACCACGATCTATCACAATCCCAAATGCGGCACATCGCGCAATACGCTGGCGCTGATCCGCGATGCCGGCATCGAGCCCGAAATCATCGAATACCTGAAGCAGCCGCCCAGCCGCGAGGCGCTGAAGGAGATGATCAACAAGGCGGGGCTTACGGTGCGCGGCGCGATACGCAGCAAGGAGGCGCCATACGCGGAGCTCGGGCTTGATGATCCGTCCCTTACCGACGACCAGCTGCTCGATGCGATGGTGCGGCATCCGATACTGATCAACCGTCCGTTCGTGGTGACGGACCGCGGCGTGCGGCTGTGCCGGCCGGCGGACGCGGTGCACGACATACTGCCTGCGCAGTAACGGCGATCAGCCGCGCAACGAAAGACCCGCATGGTGACGCAGCCCCGGACCGCCGACGCCGGCGCGCCAGTGGAGGCCGGGCACACGGCGACCTGGGCGCTCGCGTTCGGCCAGTTGGTGTCGTGGGGCTCGCTCTACTATTCGTTCTCGCTGCTGGTGGTGCCGATGGAGCAGACGATCGGCTGGACGCGCACCGAAACCAACGCCGCGCTGTCGATCGGACTGCTCGTCTCCGGCATCGCCGCGTATCCGATCGGCGCCTGGATCGATCGCGGCCGCGGCCGGCGCGTGATGGTCGCCGGATCGGCGCTCGGCACCGCGATGCTGCTGGTGTGGTCGCAGGCGACTTCGCTGGCGCTGGTGTTTGCGGCGTGGATCGGGCTCGGCATCGCGATCGCGGCAACGCTGTACGACCCGGTGTTTTCCGTGGTCACCCATCGCTATCCGCTGACGTTCAAGCGACGGATCACCCTCATCACGCTGCTCGGCGGATTTGCCAGCACCGTGTTCATTCCGCTGACGCAGTACTTCGTGGATCTGTGGGGATGGCGCGGCGCGCTGCTGGGGCTGGCCGCGATCAACCTGCTGATCTGCGTGCCGATACATCTGTTCGCGATCGACTCGTCACGCAGTCCGGGCGTACGGACGATCGCGCGCGCCGACGCGGCCGGCATCAGCCGCGACGCAACCCGGCGCGCGTTGCGCACGCCGGCGTTCTGGGGACTGGCAGTATGCTTCACCACCTACTTTCTGACGTTCGCCGCGCTCACGTTCCACCTGGTGCCGCTGATGACCGGGCGCGGCGTGCCGACCGACATCATGCTGACGACGATGGCGCTGATCGGCCCGGCACAGGTGTTCGCGCGTGCCGCGTGGTTCACCGTCGGGCGCAACCTGTCGACGCCGACCGTCGGCATCATCATCCTGATCCTGTACCCGATTTCGATCGTGCTGCTGATGCTCGCCGGCAACGCGGCCGTGATGCTGTTCACGTTCGCGATCTGCTACGGTGCCGCCAACGGCATGATGACGATTCTGCGTGGAACGGTGGTGCAGGAGTTGCTATGGAAGGAAGGCTACGGCACGATCAGCGGATTGTTGTCGCTGCCGTCGAACATCGCCAAGGGTGTTGCGCCGATCGCCGCGGCCGGCCTGTGGCAGGCACGGCACAATTACGTTGCCGTCGAGTGGGCGGCGCTGGCGATCGCTGTCGTTTCCGCAGCCGCGTTCGTTTATGCGATCCGCGCCAGCCGGCGCTCCGCGGCCAGGATCGTCACGTCCCCTTAGATGCGTCGCCCGCTTCCAGGTAGTCGCTGAACGGCCCCACTCCTTCGGCCACCACTCTGCCGAGATCGACGCTCTCTTCGCCCGGAATCCGCACTTTCGTGAATGACAGTCCCTCGTACTTGACCGGACGTGTCGCATCCAGTCCCCATTTGGCGCTGATGCCGTGATCGGTCGACGGATCGAGGATCGAACCCAGCGCGCCGCTCACCACCACCAGATCGCGGTCGGGCTGGAAGCGCGTCGCGACCGCCCATTCGACCTGCACCGGATCATGAACGTCGACGTCTTCGTCAACCACGATCACATGCTTGATGTCGTAGTGGCCGCCGAACGCGCCCATGATCACGTTCTTCGGCTCGCCCTCGCGCCCCTTCTTCATCTGCACATAGAGGTGATAGCGGCACACACCACCGACAGCGAGGTGCACGTCGGTCACGTTCGGAAAGCTGCGCTTCAGATGATTCAGCAGCGTCGCCTCGCGCGGAATCGCGCCCAGCAGCAGATGCTCCATCTCGGCCGGCACGATCGTGTGGTAGATCGGATCGCGGCGATGCGTGATGCGGTCGATCGCGATCACTTCGCGCTGTTCCTGCGGACTGTAGTATTTCGGAAATTCGCCGAACGGCCCTTCGGTCTCGCGCACGCCGGGCAGCAGCCGCCCCTCGATCACGATTTCGGATGACGCCGGCACGCGCACGTCGCTGGTCATGCATTTCACCACCGGCAGCGGCCTGCCTTCCAGCGTGCCGGCCACCGTTAGTTCGTCGAAATCGAGCGGCAGCACCGCCTGCGACGCCAGCAGGCAGGCCGGGCTGGCACCGATCACGACCGCCACCGGCAACGGCTCGCCGGCTTCCTCCGCCGCCTGGTGATAGGCGTGTAGATGGCGCGGCAGCACCAGGATCGCCATGCGGTCGGGTGCATTGACCTGGATGCGGTTGATCGACACGTTTTGCAGGCCGGTTTTCGGGTTGCGCGCGATCACCAGGCCGGCGGTGATGTACGGCGCGCTGTCGTGCTCGTTGTGGCGTGGAATCGGCAGCAGCGTCCGGATGTCGAAATGATCGTGCACCACCTGTTGCGCCGGCGCCGTATCCACCTCATGCCAGGGCAGCGGATTTTCGACCGCGTGGCGGAAATGTTCGAGCAGGTCCTTTTCGGCAACGCCGAGTGCTTCGGCAATCCACGCCCGCCGCGCGATGAATCCGGAGACCACCGGAATCGCATGGCCGCCGGGATGCGGAAAGAAAGCCGCCTTCACGCCATCAAGCCGCTTCGCGATTGCCGCCACTTCGAATTCGAGCGCGGCACCGTCGCGGATGACAGCCAGGCGATCGCTTGCCGCGAGGTGCGCGAGCCAGTCGCGCATGCTGTCAAATACCGGAGCGTTCATGGACGGTGTAGGTATCCTGTTCACTAATACGCGGCGCTGCGTGTTCTGCGCTGCCGCAGCCACAGCACAATGATGACCGCGGCGATGATCGCGGCCGCCACGTGCGAAATGTCGTGCAGCGGAATCACGGAGCCGATACCGAGCACGCCGAACCCTATCCGTTCCGGCCAGCTCAGCGGCCGCACGCACCAGCCGATCGTCATCGCCGACAGCGCGATGATGTTGGCAAACGTCAATGTCACCGCAAGTGCGATGTCACCTGCGTTCCCGATCAGCAGCAGCCCCGGATGCCAGAAGAACACGAACGGGATCAGCAACACCGGAATGCCGATCCCGAACGCCTGGAAACCGGTCGCATTCGGTGGTGTTTGTGCGATGCCGGCCGCCGCGTAAGCGGCGAGCGCCACCGGCGGCGTGATCATCGACAGCACCGCGAAGTAGAACACGAACATGTGCGCGACCAGTGCCGGCACGCCGATCAGGATCAGCGCCGGCGCCAACAGCACCGCACCCATGATGTAGGCCGACGTGGTCGGCATGCCGCAGCCGAGGATCAGCGTTGCGATCATCGTCAATATCACGATCGCCACCACGGACCCGCCCGACACATCGACGATCATCCCGGTGAACTTGGTGCCGAGCCCGGTAAACGCGATGACGCCGACGATGATGCCGGCCAGCGCGCACGGCAGCGCGACCGACACACTGCGCTGTGCCGCCAGCGACAGGCTCTGAATCAGCGGGAACAGCCCCTGGCGTGACGACTTGCGCAGTGAGCCGATGACGATCGTCAGGCCGATTGCCTGCAGGCACGCGTCGCCGATGCCGAAACCGCTGACGATCAGCACCGTCAGCCAGATCAGCGGTATCAGCAGATGGCCGCGCTCGACGAACGTGCGCCGCATCGGCGGCACGTCACCGGCTGCGATCGGCGCCAGCCGGCTGCGGCGCGCCTTGAAATCGACCGACAGAAACAGCGCCAGATAATAGAAAATTGCCGGCAGCGCGGCGGCGACAATGACGGTGCTGTACGGAATGCGCAGAAAATCCGCCATCACGAACGCGCCGGCGCCCATCACCGGTGGCATCAGCTGCCCGCCGGTGGAGCCGACCGCCTCCACTGCGGCGGCGAATTTGCCCGGATAACCGGCGCGCTTCATCAGCGGAATCGTGAAGATGCCGACGCCCATCACGTTCGCCACGGCACTGCCCGACACCATCCCCATCATCGCCGAGCCGACGATCGCCGCCTTGGCCGGACCGCCGGTGCTGCGGCCGGTAACCGCCAGCGCCAGTTCGATGATCATCCTGCCGCCACCGTAGATCTCGAACACCGCGGCAAACAGGATGAAATAGAACACCACCCGCACCGAAACGCCGGTCGGTATCCCGAACAGTCCGTTCAGCGTCAGGAACTGTTCATCGACGAACAGCCCTAGCCCTTCCTGATTGTGGCCGAACGGCACCGGCAGATGGGTGCCGAACAGCTGGTAGGCGATGAACACCAGCGTGATGACGCACATGCCCCAGCCCAGCACGCGGCGCGATGCCTCGATCAGCAGCACGATCAGCGCGATGCCGCAGGCGTAATCACCGATCAGCACCGGATCGAGACCCGAAATGCGGTAGATGATGCGATGCGATTCGAACGCGATATAAACCAGCGGCAACAGCGCGATCAGCGCCAGCAATCGATTTCCCCAACGCGCACCGACGGACGGAAACTTTTCTCCGGTTGCAAGCAATGCAACCGCCGTTCCGAAGCACACGTGACCGGCATATTGGACGATCAGATCGATGCCGTTGTAATACCAGATCGCGATCTGGAACAAGGTCCACGCCAGCGCCACCAATGGCACCGGCCGCAGCAGCTCCGGCCAGTTCGATGCCTGCTGTTCCGGAAGCTCGCCTTCACGGTCTCGGATTTCAGCGCTCATAAATATTCCAGGTTCAAACGTAATGCCTTACCACAGAGGCACAGAGGAACTACTCGCCAATCGTTGAAGCGCATCGAAGACAAAACCCAATTCCCCTTTTGCAAAAGAGGAAACGAACAGCAAATTTAATCCGCTTCGATCCATGTTTTTCGATGGTCCGGCTGCTTTTGCCGTTCTCCGTGCCTCTGTGTCTCTGTGGTGAATAACTTTCGCCTCTACTTCAACCAGCCGCGTTCGCGATAGTAGCGCGCGGCGCCGGGATGCAGCGGCAGGTTTACGTTGTCCGGCTTCCATGCGTCTTCGGGCTTGAAGCCGGCAAGCGCCCTGGTCGCTGCGACCATCTGCTCCTTGTGCTCGCAAAGCGCCTTGGTGATCGCGTACGCTTCCCAGTCCGGCATATCGTCGCGTGCAATCAGCGTGGTGGTGGTCGACGGCAGCGTCACATCTGCGGTCTGGCCGCGGAACGAGCCTTTCGGCATCACTGCGGTGCTGAAGCCGTATTTGTCATGCATTTCCTGCAGCAGCTTCTTCGACGGCTGCAGAATGGTAATGTCGTGCACCTGCGCGATCTGCGTGGTCAACGGCTGCCCGATCGACATTATCTGGATGTAGGCATCGGCGCGGCCGCTGGTAATGTCATCGCGCGTCACCGACCCCGGCACCAGCTTGACGCTGCCGCCGTGCTTCTTGATCTGCTCCGGACCGAAACCCGCCAGCTCCAGTTCCAGCTGTCCGGCGTAGGTGGCAATGCTCCCGGGCGGGTTGAGATCGACACGCACATCCGGCTTGCTTTTGAAGTATTGCTGCAGGTCCGGACCCTTGTTTTTCCCTGAAACGACCACTGTCAGGTACTGGGTGTCGAAGCCGCCCACCAGCGCCCGCAAATGCGGCATTTTTTTCTTGTAGGCAACCGTGCCGTCCGCCGCCCAGCGATTGGCCAGCGTATGGCTTAATCCAAGCGTTGCCTTGCCGGCTTCGACCAGCCGTGCATTGGCGACGCCGCCACCCAGCGGCGGCGTGTCGATCGTCGAACCCGCCGGCAGTGCGTCGCGCAGGATGCGGCCGAACGTGGCCGCATACACATACCACGCCGATCCGACCTGGAATGACGCAATGGTGACTTTCACCGGCGGGTGCGCCGGCGCCGCGGCGGCCATCGCGCTGCCGATGCCTCCGATCAGAATACCACCGGCGACAAGAATGCTGCCGATTCTGCTTTTGATCATGTCCTTGTTGCTCCCTGGTAGGTCGTTACGGGATCAGGCGCGCTGCGCGGCGAGCGCCTGGCTGCGAATCGCCGACAGCGTGGTGCGCGGAGAAATCGCGTCGGGATCGATGCGCAGCTCGATCAGCGCCGACCGGCCGGCCTGGCGCGCACGTTCGAACGCCGGCGCGAAATCGGCAGTGCGCGTGACGAGCTCGCCATGCGCGCCGTACGCAGCAGCGAGCGCCGGGAAATCCGGATTGGCAATGCCGGTGCCGTATACCCGGCCCGGGTAATGCCGCTCCTGGTGCATCCGGATGCTGCCGTAAATGCCGTTGTTCACGACGATGAAAATCACCGCGGCGCCATACTGCGCGGCGGTCGCCAGTTCCTGCGCATGCATCAGAAAGCAGCCGTCCCCGGCAAAACACACCACCGGCCGCCCGGGATGAACGAGCTTCGCGGCGACGGCTGCCGGCACGCCATATCCCATCGCGCCGCTGGTCGGTGCGAGCTCGGTGCGAAAACCGGTGTACTGATAGAAGCGGTGCACCCATACCGCGTAATTGCCGGCGCCGTTGGCGACGATTGTGTCGGCCGGCAGATGTTTCCTCAGCCATACCATGATCGCGCCGAAATCGACGTCGCCCGGCATCGGGCCGGGGTTCAGATCGGCGACGTAATCGGCACGCGCGGCGGCAGCCCACTCGCGCCACGCCGGCTTGCCGACCGGTGCCAGCGCCCGCGCCGCAGCGGCGAATTGCGCCATGCCGGAATTGATCAGCAAATCGCCCTGGTAAACGTGCCCCAGCTCATCGGCACCGGCGTGCACGTGAATCAGTTTCTGTCGCGGCCGCGGAATATCGATCAGCGTGTAGCCGCGCGTCGTCACTTCGCCGAGCCGCGGTCCGACGGCGAGAAGCAGGTCGGCGTCCTGGATGCGCTGCGCAAGCCTGGGGTCGATTCCGAATCCGGCGCAGCCAATGTAGCTGTCAACGCGGTTGTCGAACAAGTCCTGGCGGCGGAACACGCTGGCGACCGGCAATTCATTGGCTGCGGCGAATGCCTGGATGTCGGCGCACGCCGCCGCATCCCAGCCGCCACCGCCGATCAGCATCAACGGCCGCGCCGCCTGCTCCAGCATGTCGCGCAGCCGCGCCAGGTCGCCGGCTCCGGGATGCGCCTGCACCTTCCGATACGGCCCGGCATCGGCGACGTCCGCCGCGGCGCTCAGCATGTCTTCCGGCAGCATCAGCACCACCGGCCCGGGTCGGCCCGACACCGCCAGATGAAACGCGCGGCTGACCATTTCCGGAATGCGGTCGGCACGATCGATCTGTGCGACCCATTTCGCGATGTGGCCGAACACGTGACGAAAATCGATCTCCTGGAACGCCTCGCGCCCCAGCGCGCGGGTCGCGACCTGGCCGATGAACAGGATCATCGGCGTCGAATCCTGTGACGCGGTATGCACTGCGATGCTGGCATGCGTGCCACCCGGTCCGCGCGTGACGAAACAGATGCCGGGGCGTCCGGTCAGCTTGCCGTATGCCTCCGCCATATTGCCGGCGCCGCCTTCCTGGCGGCAGACGATGAGGCGGATCGTGTCGCGCGCATCATGCAGCGCGTCGAGCACCGGCAGAAAACTTTCGCCCGGCACGCAGAACGCGGTATCGACGCCGTGGATTTTCAACGCGTCGACCAGTATCCGGCCGCCTGTACGGCGCGTTTGTCCGCCGCCGCGGTGTGCAACGGTCCCGGTCACTGGTGCATCCCGGTCTGCCGCCGCACGGCCATCACCAACGCTGTCGCTCCCATTGCGTACGCTCCCCGCTCATCCCGCGCATCACTGCGCCCCTCGAATCGATTCTAGCAGCGGACGTCGGCGTCAAAATTACCCGCCGATCCGCCAATTTGCCATCGGGTCTGATTATTTGTGCCGCCGCCTGCACTGCCGGCCTTCCGGCGACGAGTACGTCGGCCTGTGCCCTCGCGCCGATGCCGCCGGTGCAAGAGCACTGCCGGTGATTACTTCAGCCAGCCGCGCTCGCGATAGTAGCGCGCGGCACCGGGATGCAGCGGCAGGTTCACGTTGTCCGGTTTCCACGCATCTTCGGGCTTGAAGTGCGCCAGCGCCTTGGTCGCGGTGGCCAGTTGCTTCGTGTGTTCGCACACCGCCTTGGTGATTGCGTACGCTTCCCAGTCCGGCATGTCGTCGCGCGCGATCAGCGTGGTCGTCGTCGACGGCAGCGTGAGATCCTTGGTCTGGCCACGGAACGAACCCTTCGGCAGCACCGCGGTGCCGAAGCCGTACTTGTCGTGCATTTCCTGCAGCAGTTTCTTCGACGGCTGCAGAATGGTCACGTCATGCACCTGCGCGATCTGCGTCGTCAGCGGATGGCCGATGGTGACGATCTGGACGAAGGCGTCGGCGCGGCCGCTGGTAATGTCATCACGCGTCACCGAGCCCGGCACCAGCTTGACGTCGCCGCCGTCCTTCTTGATTTTCTCCGGTCCGAAGCCAGCCAGTTCCAGCTCGAGTTGGCCGGCATAAGTCGAAATGCTTCCGGGCGGGTTGAGGTCAACGCGTACATCGGGCTTGCTCTTGAAATAGCTTTCGACGTCCTTGTCAATGTTCTTGCCCGACGCCACCACCGCCAGGTAATAGGTGTCGAGCCCGCCAACCAGCGCCCGCAGATGCGGCATCTTTTTCTTGTACGCGACCGCACCGTCCTTCGCCCAGCGGTTCGCCACCGCATGGCTGAAGCCGATCGTCGCCTTGCCGCCTTCGATCAGCCGCGTGTTCGCGGCGCCGCCGCCCAGGGGCGGGGTGTCGATCGTCGATCCGGCCGGCAGCGCATCGCGCAGAATGCGGCCCAGCGTCGCCGAATACACGTACCACGTCGACCCGATCTGGAACGACGCGATGGTGACCTTCACCGGCTTGTGCGTGTCCGCGGCGATACCGCTTCCGGCACTCACCGCCCATGCCAGCATGCCGCTCAGTGCCAGCAGCCCGAATTTCCTTGCGATCATTTGCATCCCTCCTTTTTCAAATTGAAAGTCAGCCATCTTTCCGCTTCATCCGCTCTTTTGCAAGCGTCATCAACGCCCGGCGGTCAATCTTGTTGGTCGAGGCCAGCGGCAGCCGGTCCAGAAACCATACCCGGCGAGGATGCTGGTACGCCGGCGCGTTGGCAAGCGCAAACGCCTGCACCGTCTGCTCGGTCAGCGCAGCGCCGTTGCGCGGAACCACAAACGCCACCGGTTTCTGTCCCTTGATCGCATCCTCGACCGGCACCACGCAGGCCTGCGCGATGTCCGGGTGCGTCTCGAGCATTTTCTCCACTTCGCCCGGGAAGATGTTCTCGCCGCCGCTGACGAACATGTCGTCGGTGCGGCCCATGAAATAATAGAAACCGTCACGGTCCCGCCGGAACACGTCACCGGTGATGTAGTAGCCGTCCGGCGTGATCGGCAGCGGCAGATCCGGGCGGTTGTGATAGCCGCTCATCAGCGCCGGGCTCTTCAGCTGCAGCACGCCCTCGTCCGCTTCATGTCCGGCGGCGTCGACCAGCCGCACCCGCACTTTCGGATGCGCATAGCCGACCGAATACAGCGGTTGCTTCAGCCCGTCCGGATGCGGGCCGAACACCACCGGACCGCCCTCGGTCGTGCCGAATGCATTGATCACGTGCGCATTCGGAAACGTGGTATGGATCGCGTCCATCAGGCTCGGACTCACCGGCGCCGAGCCCATGCGCAGCGAGCTGACCGACGTCAGGTCGGCGCGCGCCAGCAGATCCGGATGCTGCAGCATCATCGCGATCATCGGTGGCACCGCGGTGATGAAGCTGCAGTGATAGCGGCTGATCGCGTCGATATAGGCCGGTGCGCCGAACTGCGGCAACATCACGATCGTCGCGTGCGCGGCACAACCGAGCTTCGCCAGCGCCAGCGCGTTCATGTGATAGAGCGGCGCCGCGATCAGAATTCGTTCATTGCCGAGATCAAGTGACTCAAGCCGCGTTTCCACCGTCCACAGATGGCTCTGGTGCGACAGGATCACGCCTTTCGGCCTGCCGGTGGAGCCGGATGTATAAAGAAACATCGCCGGCTCATCGGGCGCCGGCACGATCGACTGCCACGCGCCGGGATCAAGAAACGCATCGAAGCCATGCTCACCGGATTCGCCGAAACAGACGACGGGCAGTCCTTGCGGGCAGGCGGCCCGCCGCTCCGCATCGCAGAAAACGAGCCGCGCGCCACTGTCGCGCACCACGAACTCCACCAGCTTCGGTGGAAATTTGTAATTGACCGGCACCGCCACCAGCCCCGCCCGCATAATGCCGTAATACGCAGCGAGGTACTCGGTGCGGTTCGCCGCCAGGATCGCGATGCGTTCGCCGCGCTTGAAGCTGCGGCGCACCAGCCCGCGCGCCACCGCCTGCGCCATTTCGTCGAGCTGACGGAAACTGACGTCGCGCGGCCGCGCGGCATCGACGAGATCGATCAGTGCGATCTTGTCGGGATCAGCCGCGCGGTCGATCAGGTCGCCGAGATTGACGAACCGCGGCGAACGCAGTTTCTGTTCGTCGACTGATGGCAATGCCTGCACCTTTCAACGCCTCCGGCTCAATTCTGCGGCTTCGGCGTCACGTACACACCACGCCCGCTCGCCACCAGTGCGCCGTCCTTGTCGTAGATCTTCGCTTCCGACACCGAAAGCTGGCCGCCGAACTTGACAACCTTGCCGCTCGCGGTGAGATCGCCCGGCATCGCGGCACGGTGATAATCTACCCGCAGATCGACCGTCGGCACGCCGCGTCCAGTCTTCGAAACCAGTGCCCAGTCGGCGGTGAGATCGACCAGCGTCGCCAGAATGCCGCCATGCGTATAGCGCTTGTCCGGATTGACGATCCACTCCTCGCGCCATTTTGCGCGCAGCTCGATTTCGCCATCCCCCACTTTCGTCACTTCCAGGCCCAGCCATTGATGGAACGGCCCGCGCGTGATCATTTCCTGCACCTGCTGTACTGACAGCGTTTCACTCATGTTGTTGTCCGTGTTTCCTTTGCCATCCGGAGCTGGCCGAATTGGTGCTGCGCAATCCGACATCCCGGCATGCGGTGCGCGGAGCGCACCCTGCCAATCACAAATCCCCAATCCCGACCGTCACGGCGTCACGACCACCTTGCCCAGCACCTCGCGATCGCGGATCAGCCGCAGGCCGTCGACCGCCTGCTCCAGCGGCAGCACCTTGTCGACCACCGGCTTCATGCGGCCGGCACTGATCAGCTCCATCAGCGCCGCCAGGTCGTCATCGTAGAAGCTGTTCGAGCCGATGATCTTCAGCTCGAAACTCCAGATGTAACGCAGATCCTCTTTCGGATCGTGGCCTGCCGTCGCGCCGCACACCAGGATGCTGCCGCCGCGCTTCACGCACTTCAGCGACGGCACCCAGGTATCGCCCCCGGTGAAGTTTATCAGCACGTCGACGCCGCCTTCGTACGACCGCCGCTGCGGCTTGCCGTAATGCTCGATCGCCCATTTCGAAAAATTCACGTCGCGGTAGTTGATCACGTGATCTGCGCCCAGCTCTTTCAGACGGCGCATCTTGTCGTCGCTGCCGGCGCACGCCACCACTTCCGCGCCCAGCAGCTTTGCCAGCATCACGCAGCCGGTGCCGACCCCGCCGCTGGCGCCGAGAATCAATACGCGGTCGCCGGCCTTCACCGTCTTGTGCGTGATCAGCATGCGATGGGCGGTGCCGTACGCCACCGGCAGCGCCGCCGCATCCTCGAAGCTGACCTTGTCCGGCATGCGGATCAGCTGATCGGCGGCGACCAGGCAGTATTCCGCCATGCCGCCGTCCATCATTTCCCCCATCAGACCCTTCTTCCGGTTCAGCGGATTGACCAGCACGCGATCGCCCGCCCGCCAGCCATCAACGCCGGCACCGACTTCGACGATCTCGCCGGCCATGTCGAGCCCGATCACCACCGGCAGCGGCACCTTGATGCCCGGCATGCCCTTCACGGTGAACATGTCGTGGTAGTTGAACGACGAGGCGCGCACCCGGATCAGCACGTGGCCGGCGACGACCTGCGGCACCGGATGATCCGATTTCAACTCCAGACGATCCAGATCACCATGTGCGCCCAGCACCAGCGCCTTCATCGTTTGTGGCGTACTCACTGACATTTCTCCTTGTGAATGATGTTTCAATTGTGCACCTGAACCACGCGATTGACATGGGTCGCCAGCCGCCGGCCGTCAATTCCGTAAACGTGCACCGAAATCGCATCGGGACCGCCCGCATTGCCGAAGCGGTGTATCGCGTCGAGACCGGCATGCGAATAACTGGCATAGCCGGCGTCGCGAACGGCTGTCCCGCTCAGCACCGCCTGCTGCCGCCCGCCGTCCCAGTTATAGCACTCTTCCTGCAGTTTGCCTTCCGCGACAACATAGCCGCACCAGGCGTAATGGCCGTGCACCGGACTGAACTGTCCCGCGCCCCACACGATCGAGACGATCGAGAAACGCCCATGCGGATCTTCGTGCAGCAGGTGACGCACATAACCGGCGGCCCGGCCGCGTTTCTGATCCGCGGTCAGCAGGCCGCCACGCGCGACCGCGTCCCGCAATGCGCTGCGTATCAGCTCGGGAACGACCGCTGGTGATTCTTCGCATATATCGGCAATCCGGTCAACCAGCACGCCGAGCGACGGCGTCTGCCGCAACGCTTCTTTTTCCCCGATCATGAATCCGTTTCCAGTAGTGGTGGCGCGCAGGCGCACCGTTCATTGACTCTTTCAACTGGAAACTTTACCGGTTTTCAGGCCATAAAATTTTGCGAATTTTCGCCTGAATTCGGTAAATAACGGAAATATTTTTCGGGTATTTCAGATTCTACAAAATTATTTTTTGAGTACGTCACATCTCAAGCGGTCTGCGCGGCCTGCCGCAGACTGGCGATCATCGACACCTTAAGCAGCAAATCGCGGGCGAGCGCCGGATCGGCGGCCGCCTGTTCCATCTCGCTGCGAAACCGTGCACGTTCGTCCGGATCGCGCGTTTCGAGATTCTTCTTGTTGCGAATCGAGCGCTGGTTCACGTAGTCGAGCGCAACCGCGCGGCGCTGCCGCTGATAGCGGTCCAGTTCGTCGTCACCGGCCTCGCCGCGCCAGATACGCGCCAGCTTGTCCGCCAGATTGCAGGCGTCGTGAATGCCGCCATTCATGCCCATTCCGCCCAGCGGATTGTTCAGATGGGCGGCATCGCCGGCCAATACCACGCGTCCGCTGCGGTAGGCCTGCGCCACCCGCTGATGCACCGAGTAGAGCACGCGATGAACGATTTCGTACGGCTCGCGGCGCGGCACCACGCGCTGCAGTCGGCGCTGCAGCGTCGCGTCGCTCAACACCTGCTCATCGCTTTCGTCAGGCGACGTCGGAAACATCGCACGCCAGAACCCCGGCACGCGCAACAGGAAAAACCACTCTTCCGGGTCGGTGAAATAGCTGACCTGCGACAGCCGTTCGAAGTGATTTTCGAATTCGAACGGCGTGCTCACGGTCACGAAACGTTCCGGCCAGGTGAAGCCGTCGAGCCGGATGCCGAGCACTTCGCGCACGTCGCTGCGGCCGCCGTCGGCGCCGATCAGGTAGCGCCCGGTGATCTTTTCGCTGCGGCCGTTGCCGGACACGATCGCGCTTACCGAGCCCTCGTCCTGCTCGACGCCGGTCACTTTCGCTCCGAAGCGCACTTCGGCTTGCGGCCGGCCGCCGAGCCAGTCGTAGAGAACGTGATTGAGCTTGTACTGCTCGCATTGCACGCGAAACGGATGCCGCGTCACATCGGCAATCCGGCCGAAATCGAACTCGACGTACCAGCCGTTGCGATCGCGGTACTGGAACGTCGGCGCCTTGAGGCCGCCGGCGTC
>JBDZVW010000247.1:0-4564 GCA_040255885.1 Betaproteobacteria bacterium | reverse complement strand
GATGGCGCGAAATGGTTCCGCTCCACCGCGTTCGGCGACGAGAAAGACCGCGTGGTGCAGCGCGAGAACGGCAGCTTCACCTACTTCGCATCCGATATCGCCTACCATCTGGACAAATCCGAGCGCGGATTCAAGCGCATGATCGATGTCTGGGGCGCCGATCATCACGGCTACATCGCGCGCGTAAAGGGCGCACTGTCGGCGCTGGGTCTGGACGCCGCGGACCTGACGGTGGCAATGGTGCAGTTTGCAGTGCTCTACCGCAACGGACAGAAGATCGCGATGTCGACGCGCGCCGGCGAATTCGTTACGCTGCGCGAACTGAGACAGGAAGTCGGCAATGACGCGGCGCGCTTTTTCTACGTCCTGCGCAAAAGCGACCAGCATCTCGATTTCGATCTCGATCTCGCCAAGTCACAGAGCTACGACAATCCGGTGTACTACATTCAATATGCGCACGCCCGCGTCTGCAGCGTGTTCGAACAATGGGGCGGCGATCCGGCGCAGCTGGCCACGGCGCACACCGACACGCTGACCCTGCCGGCGGAAGCGGCACTGCTGACACGGCTGATGCGCTATCCGGAAGCGCTGGAAAACGCGGCGCGTGACCTGGCGCCGCACCTGGTCGCGTTCTACCTGACGGAGCTCGCCGGTGAATTTCACAGCTATTACAACGCGACCCGCATCCTGATCGCGGACGAGGCGACGCGGCTGGCGCGGCTGGCGCTAAGCGCCGCAGTCAAGCAGGTGCTGGCCAACGGACTGGCGCTGCTGGGTGTTTCCGCGCCCGAAAAAATGTAACATACTGGAACGCAGATTCTCATGACTCGTGACTATAAACGACCGCGCAAAGGCACCGCCCGTAGTGGCGGCTCGCTGATGGCCGGCATTCTGATCGGTCTGCTGCTGGGCCTGATCATCGCATTGAGCGTGGCCTGGTACATCAACAAGATGCCGAGCCCTTTTGTCAGCCGCAATGCGCCGTCGACGGCTCCCGCAACGCCGCTCGGCACGGTTGAAACACCGCCGGCAGTGCCCGCCGCCGGCACCGTTGCCGGAAACACCGACAACGGCAACTCGGGCAATGGCAGCTCCGGCAACGCCAACGGGAAATCGCGTTTCGATTTCTATCAGATTCTGTCCGGCAAACAGGAAACGACGCCTCCGCCCACGCCGCAACAGCAATCGACGCAACGGCACCCCGTGCAGCAGCAACCGGTGCAGCCGGTGCAACGGCAGCCGGTACAGGCCGTCGCACAAACACCGGCAGCGCACTCGGGCCACGGCCAATTCTATCTGCAGGCAGGCTCTTTCCGGGGTGGCCCGGAGGCCGACAATCTGAAGGCGCGTTTGGCGCTGCTCGGAATTGAAGCCGACGTTCAGACCGCCACGGTGCCGGACCAGGGTGTGATGCATCGCGTGCGCATCGGTCCCTACTCCAGCGCGGACGACGCCAACCATGCACGCGCGCAGCTCAGCCAGAACGGCATTCCGACGACCGTGGTCAAAGTGGCGCAGTAAGTACCTTTATCACAGGAGACAAAATGGCACAGTTCTGGAAATGGGCCGCATGTGGCGCGCTGCTGATCGGTTTTGTCACGTCCGCCGCGGCTGCCGTGCAACCGCCGGTCAAGGGCAAGGAGTACCAACTGCTGCAGTCTCCGCAGCCGGTCACCGACAAGAACAAGATCGAGGTTCGCGAATTCTTCTGGTACGGCTGTCCGCACTGTTACGCTCTGGAGCCGAGCCTGGACAAGTGGAAGCAGCAAATGCCGGCCGGTGTCGATTTCAAGGAGGTGCCGGCAATCTTCCAGAATTCCTGGAAATCCGGTGCGCAGCTCTTTTACACGCTGCAGGCGATGGGGCTGGTCGCCAAGCTGCACGACAAGGTATTCGACGCCATCCACGCGCAGCACATCGACCTTCTTACCGACCCCAAGATTCTGTTCGACTGGATCGCGAAACAGGGTGTGGACCGGAAGCAATTCGAGGCCACTTACAAGTCTTTCGGCGTCGCCGCCAGGGTCAAGCGTGCGTCCGACATGACGCGCGCTTACGACATACCCGGCACGCCGTCGTTCACGGTCGAAGGCAAATATCTGACGGGACCGGCGATGACGCTGAATCCCGACAGGACCATCAATTATGACCGGTTCTTCCAGGTGCTCGATCAGCTGATCAAGATGGCGCACCAAGGACACACCCAGGCGGGCAAATCGTGAGCGCCCGCCGCTTTGCCGCGGCGATCTGCCAGCCGGCCGGATTGCTGATGGTGTGCGCGGCGCTGGCGCTGAGTACGGCCGCGTTCGCCCAGGATGCGCTGAAGGCGGGAACCGACTACCGCGTGATCAAGCAGCAGCCGGTGCCGCACGACGGCAAGATCGAAGTCACCGAGTTCTTCTATTATCGCTGTCCGCACTGCTTCCGGTTCGAGACCTTCCTCGTTGACTGGCTCAAGAATCCGCCGGCCGACGTCATGTTCAAGCGGGTGCCGGTGGTATGGCAGCCGAGCTCGGTGGCACCGGCGCAGGCGTTCTATGCATTGCATGCGAGCGGCCAGTTCAAAAAACTGCATGAGCAGCTTTTCACCAGTTATCACGAAGGCTATGCGCTCGACAACGGCAAAGCGGTCGGTGACTGGGTCGCGAAACACGGCGGCGATCGCAACAAATTCATGGCGGCATGGGATTCCGACGCCGTCAAAAAGCAGGTCGAACAGGCGAGTCAGATGACGCGCGACTATGAAATCGAAGGCGTACCGTCGATGGTCGTCGCCGGCCGCTATCTGACGTCAAGCGGCATGTCGAAAGGTGAAGACAAGCTCATCGGTGTAGTCGACAAGCTCATCGCCCTCGCACACCAGCAGTCGGCCGCAAAATAACGCCGCCGCGGCCGGCGCAATCGTTCGCCGCGCGAGGAGTTCATGCCGTCAGGCGGTCCGTTGCGCGTATTCATCACCGGTGCCTCGAGTGGGATCGGCGCAGCGCTCGCGCGGCATTACGCGCACGAGGGCGCCGTAGTGGGGCTGGTGGCGCGGCGGAAAGATGCACTGACGCAGCTTGCCGCCGAACTGAACGTCCGATGCACGGTGCACGTGGCCGACGTGCGCAACGCGGCGGCACTGGCACAGGCCGCACGCGACTTCATCACCGCTCATGGAACGCCTGACATCGTGATTGCGAACGCCGGCGTCAGCCGCGGCACGCTTACCCGTCACGCCGAAGACACCACGGTGTTTCGCGACATTCTCGACGTCAACGTGCTCGGCCTCGTCAATACGTTTCAGCCGTTCGTCGAGCCGCTGATACGCAATGGCGGCGGCACGCTGGTCGGCATCGCCAGTGTTGCCGGTTTCCGCGGCATTCCCGGCGCCGGCGCGTACGCGGCATCGAAAGCGGCCGCCATCACCTACCTCGAAAGCCTGCGTGTGGAGTTGCGCGGAAGCGGCGTCCGCGTCATCACCATCTGTCCCGGCTACATCGCGACGCCGATGACCGCGCACAATCCGTTTCCGATGCCATTCATCATCAGTGCGGACGCTGCGGCAATGAAAATCGCGCGCGTAATCAGGCGCGGCGAGCCTTTCGCAATAATCCCGTGGCAGATGGCGATCCTCGGACGGATTCATCGCGCACTGCCGCGTGTGATTTTCGACCGGATATTTTCGCGCACGCCGCGCAAGCCGCGCGGCGTGTAACGTTCGGACGAGGATTCCACCTGACGGCGATCAGCCGACGGCCCTGATTTTCGTCGCCACCGGCCGCTGCAGTTGCGCCTGCGCTTCGCGCAGTGCGGTACGCAATCCCTCTTCCACCACCGGATGATAGAACGGCAGTTCGAGCATCCGGTCGATCGTCAGCCCGCACTGTAGCGCCCACGCCAGCAAATGGCCGACATGCTCGGCGTCCGGGCCGATCATTTCCGCCCCGAGAAAACGCCCGCTGGTGCTGTCGGCATAGACATGCAGCAGACCCTTGTTACGCAGCATCGTGCGCGCACGTCCCTGATCCTCGAACGATACCGAACCGGTCACGAAGCCGTTTACACGCAGGTCTTCGAACCGCGTACCGACCAGTGCGATCTGCGGATCGGTGAAAACGATCGCCAGCGATGAGCGCCGCATCCCCGCCTGCACCGTCGGAAAGCGCGCCGCGTTCTCGCCGGCGATCCGCCCCTCGTCGGCTGCTTCGTGCAGCAGCGGCGCATCGCTGTTCGCGTCGCCGGCAATGAAAATGCCGCTGGTCCCGCACTGCAATGTCGTGCGATCGAACTGCGGAACACCGGATTCGTCACGGGCAAGCGACGTGTTGCCGATACCAAGGCGATGCACGTTGGGTGCGCGCCCGGTCGCCGCAATCACGAAATCGACGACGGTCTCGATCCGTTCGCCGTGCCGCGTGCGATAGCTCAGCCGCACGCCATCTTCGATTCGCGTCACGCTCGCGACGTTGGCATCCGGATCGAGATAAAACTCCGCGCCGAAGGTCCGGATCGCGTAGTCGCGCAGCGCCGGATCGGTGAACGACCCGACTGCACCACCGCGCCCGAACATCAGCACTTCGAC
>JBDZVW010000246.1:0-4607 GCA_040255885.1 Betaproteobacteria bacterium | reverse complement strand
GGTCGCGTACGTGGTCACGATGCTCGGTGCGTTCGGCGTCGTCACGCTGCTGTCGGTCGGCGGCGAGGGCGACGATCGCGACGCATTGACCGATTACCGCAGCCTGTTCTGGCGCCGCCCGGCGATGGCCGCCGTGTTCACGGTAATGCTTTTGTCGCTGGCCGGCATTCCGCTGACGATGGGTTTCGTCGGCAAGTTCTACGTCGTCACCGCCGGCATCGGCGCGTCGCTGTGGCTGCCGGTGATGGTGCTGGTCGTCGGCAGCGTGATCGGCCTCTATTACTATCTGCGCATCATCGCGACGATGTGCGCGCCGCCGCCTGATGTGATGCCGGGACCGGCACCGGTCGCTGCGGCGCCGGCATCATTCGCCGGCGCGCTGACGCTGGCGGCGCTGGCGCTGGTGCTGGTATGGCTCGGCGTCTATCCGACTTCGCTGATACGGTTGCTGCAGACAACGGTCGCGTATCTGATCTGACCCGGCTCAATGCTCCAGCAGCGCCTTCGCCTGCGCGCACACGTTCTCCACCGTAAATCCGTACTGCTTCAGCATCTCGCCACCCGCCACGCGACGGCGGCCTCATTGGCGTCGCCAGGGCGGATCACGATCAGGTCGGGCACCGCGCGCAGGCCGGCGAGCTGCTCCACCGGCTGGCGCGTCGGACCGTCCTGGCCCAGCGCAATGCTGTCGTGCGTGAAGACGTAGATCACGTGCAAGCTCATCAGCGCCGCGAGCCGCATCGGCGGACGCATGTAATCGGAGAAGATCAGGAACGTCGCGCCGAACGGAATGGTGCCGCCGTGCGCCGCCAGCCCGTTCAGCACCGCTCCCATCGCATGCTCGCGCACGCCAAAGTGCAGATTGCGGCCGACGTAGTTCCAGTCGCCGCCGCCGGCACCCTGGCGGTCATTCACCTGTACACCCGGCACCTCGAAATCGCCGAGATTTTTCAGCGCGGTGTGCGTCGAAGGATCGAGGTCGGCGGAGCCGCCGATCAGCGCCGGCAGCCGCTACGCGATTGCATTCATCACTCTGCCGGATGCAACCCGTGTCGCCATCCCTTTGTCATCCGGCGGAAAGCTCGGGATGCCGGCACCCCAGCCGTCTGGCAATTTGTGATGCAGCGTCTGCTGCAGGTCGCGCCAGGTCCGGAAAGGCTTTTGCATAGGCGGCAAATTTTTCGTCCCATTGCGCTTCCAGCTCACGGCCGCGTTCGAGCGCTTCGCGAAAATGCTTCAACGCCTGCGCGCGCTGTCTTCGGTGAACGTGATGTCGGTTGCGGCCGACAGCGTGACGTGATTGTCGTCGTGGAAGCAGATCAGCTTGCCCAGCCGCAGATGGCCGGCCAGCGCTGCCGCTTCGGACGCGACGCCTTCCATCAGGTCGCCGTCGCTGGCGAGCACGTAGGTGTAATGATTGATGATGTCGAAGCCGGGCCGATTGTAGCGGGCCGCAAGATGGGCTTCCGCCATCGCCATGCCCACGGCGTTGCCAAAACCCTGGTCGAGCGGACTGGTCGTGGTCTCGACGCCCGGCGTCAGGCCGCGCTCGGGATGGCCGGGCGTGATGCTGCCCCATTGCCGGAAGCGCTTGATCTGGTCGAGCGGCAGATCATAGCCGGTGAGATGCAACAGGCTGTAGAGCAGCATCGAGCCGTGACCGGCCGACAGCACGAAACGGTCGCGATCGAACCATTTCGGGTTGGCCGGATGATGCCGCAGAAACCGCGTCCACAGCACGTATGCCATCGGCGCCGCATCCAGCGGCAGTCCCGGGTGTCCGCTGTTCGCGTTCTGCACCGCGTCGAGCGATAAGAAGCGCAGCGTGTTGACGCATAGCGCGTCAAGCTCCGCCGCCGATGAAGTGACAGTCAGATCCGTTGAATTCATTCGATGTCGTCATCTCCTGCAAACGTCAGCCGGCCGCGGCATCGGAGTCTGTCGCCTGCACGGCGGTCTGTTTGTCCTGGCACCGGCTGCCGAACCACCGCGCGTACTGATGCGTGAATTCGGCACCGAGAAAAAATATCTGCGCCGAGTAATAGACCCACAACAACAAAGCAATCAGCGAACCCGCGGCACCGTAGCCCGACGTGATCGCGCTGGTGCCGAGATAGAGGCCGATCGCGTACTTTCCGGCCGTGAAAAGAACCGCGGTCACCACGGCTCCGATCCAGACATCGCGCCAGTCCGGTTTCGCGTCGGGCAGCGCCTTGTAGATCACGGCGAACAGGCAGGCGATCACGATGAATGAAATGAACGATGAAAATGCGCCGAGCGCCGCTCCGGAACTGCTCCACACCGCGCTGCCATAACGCTCCAGCACGCCCACTGCCGCACTGATCAGCAGCGACAGCAACAGCAGCAGCGCGAGCAGCAGCACCAGCCCGAACGCCAGCAGCCGCGTGCGCAGCAACGACATCAGTCCCGAACGATGCTCGTTGTGCACGCCCCAGATCTCGTCAAGGCTATCCTTTAATTCCGCGAATATGGTGGTGGCACCGATCAGCAGCACGGCGCCGGCAACGGCAGTCGCAATCAGGCCCGACCCGGAATTGTGGCCATGCGCCAACAGCGACTGCACCGCCTCCGCACCCTGCGGACCGATGATGTCCTGGATCTGCCTGATGATCTGGCCGTGCGCCGCCTTCTTGCCGAAAACGAGGCCGGCGACACCGATCGCGAGCAACAGGATGGGCGCCAGCGAAAACAGCGTATAAAATGCGACTGCCGCGCCCTTGCTGGTAGCGCGCTGCGCGATCCAGGCCTTCAACGACTCTATCGCTACCTGTTTCAGCCGTCTCGGCCAGCTGGACGAAACATCGGACAAACGAGGCAGGCCTGCCGCAGTGCGGCCCGTTCGCAACGTCAGACATGGAAACGGGCCGCCGCCATGTGCTAGCGGCTCATCTCGCCGACGTCTGCTATCAGCTCGGTCTTCATTTCGGAAAGCCGTTCGCCCAGCGTCGCAGTGTCCATCTTTGCCTTTTTCACTTCCGGAAAGATCTGCTCCTCTTCTTCCTTGATGTGATGATTGACGTATTCGCCGAGCACGATGACTTTTGCGTCGTACAGCTCTTCGTCGGGCTCCATTTCCTGCAATTCCTCGATCATCGTCTTGGCGCTCGCATGCTCGACGTCCGCCTCGTCGATCAGATCCTTCTTTTTGATCGCTTCGCGCGCCGCCGGATAGAAAATCTCTTCTTCGATCTGGGTGTGGATTGTCAATTCGTTACAGATCTGCGAAACCAGCTCGGATTTTTCGTCCGACGAACCCGTTTCTTTCATCTTGTTAAAGCTCTTGAACAGTTTCTTGACCTTGTCGTGATCCGCGGTAAGCAGATCGACGGCATCCGTTGATTTCGACTTTGCCTGGCTCATGAAATTCTCCTGATGGATGGTGAACAGTGAACGCCGCCTGCTACGCGGCCGTGGTGCAGCGGATAGTGCGGCGGTGCTCTGACGGCGCCTTGCTTCACGGAAATCGCGCTGTGCCGAAGAGCGGCCCGCGTATCCGGCGCGCGCAATCAGCGACAGACCTGGAAACAGAATAGGGAGACGGTTGTGACGAGTCGGTACGGCGGCACACACAGCCGCGACGCCGCGAAACAACAGCCGCTGCTTCCGTACCGGCTGCCAGGTCATCGATCCGTTCTCCGCGAGCGCTATGATGCGACGCCGCCGGCGAGCGCATCGGCATCGGCCTGTGGTGCGCGCGTATCGCTGCCGCCGCTGCCCGCCAGTGCGGCCAAGTAGCGGACCGTGCGGGCAAGGCCGTCGTCGAGGGCGGTGTCCGGCTGCCAGCGCAGGGTGGTTTGTGCGAGCCGGATGTCCGGCCGCCGCTGCACCGGATCGTCGGCCGGCAGCGGTTCGAACACGATGGGTGAATGCGAGTTGCTCAAGTGCAGAATGTGGCGCGCGACGTCGAGCACGCTGACTTCGTCCGGGTTGCCGAGATTGACCGGGCCGGTGAAGTCGTCGGATGTCGCCATGGTGCGTACCAGCGCTTCGATCATGTCATCGACATAGCAGAAGGAGCGCGTCTGGCTGCCGTCGCCGTAGACGGTCAGCGGCCGGCCGGTGAGCGCCTGCATGATGAAATTCGACACCACGCGGCCGTCGAACGGATGCATGCCGGGCCCGTAGGTGTTGAAAATGCGTGCGATCTTGACGCGCACGTGGTGCTGGCGGCGGTAATCCATGCACAGCGTTTCGGCGCAGCGCTTGCCCTCGTCGTAACAGGCACGCGGGCCGATCGGATTGACGTGACCCCAGTAGCTTTCGGCTTGCGGATGCCGCGACGGATCGCCGTAGATCTCGCTGGTGGACGCTTGCAGAATTTTCGCACCGACCCGTTTGGCGATGCCCAGCATGTTGATCGCACCGTGCACGCTGGTCTTCGTTGTCTGCACCGGGTCGTGCTGATAGTGTACCGGTGACGCGGCGCACGCCAGATTGTAGATCTCATCGACCTCGATATAGAGCGGAAACGTGATGTCGTGCCGCATCAGCTCGAAGCGCGGGTGCCCCAGCAGCGCGGCGACGTTGTTGCGGCTGCCGGTGTAGAAATTGTCGACGCACAGCACCTCGGCGCCGTCGGCCAGCAG